>JANXOQ010000050.1 GCA_025357775.1 Ferruginibacter sp.
TAAACAGGTATATGAATTTTATAAGAGTTTGATAACAAATTTAAAATTGAATAAATTTATTACAAATAGCGTTTGGTTATATTATATAGAAAAAACACTTTCCGTTTAAACAAAATAAAATCATAATTTTATAGGGTAATAATATTTTAAATAAATTTTATATGAGTGCGACTAGCCAAAAATTATTTGTATACGGTTCTCTTCGAAGCGGCTTCAAAAATGAAGCTTACGAATATCTATCAAAATATTTTACTCATGCAGGCGAAGGGCTTGTAAAAGGAAAATTTTATTTTAATGGTAAATACCCAGTGGCTATTGCAACCGAAAATGAGGATATGATTGTGGGTGAATTGTATAGTTTAAATAATGAGGAAGATTACTCATGGGCTTTTGAACAGTTAGACGATTACGAAGGCATAAATGTAGAAGTAGGGCAAAAACCTTTGTATAAAAGAACCATGGTGCATGTATATCAAGAAGAAAAAGTAATACCTGCATGGATATATTGGTTTAATGAAAGTGTGGAAGGCTATGAAGCAATAGCATCTGGTGATTTGTTAAACTATTTGCAACAAACTAATAATAATTAGAATGCAGGTAGTAAAGAAAATTTACTTTCTTTCAGACTTTCATTTAGGTGCGCCCAATGCTGCGGAAAGTTTAATTAGAGAAAAAAAAATTATCCAATTTTTTGATGAAATAAAAGAAACTGCAGAATGTATTTTTATTGTAGGAGATTTATTCGATTTTTGGTATGAGTATAAAAAAGTAGTACCAAAAGGCTATGTACGCATACTTGGAAAGCTAGCAGAACTAACAGATATGGGCATAGCTGTTCACTTTTTTGTAGGCAATCATGATATGTGGATGAAAGATTATTTTCAAAAAGAATTAAACATACCTGTGTATTTTGAGCCAAAAGAATTTTTGTTTAATAACAAAACTTTTTTAATAGGGCATGGCGATGGGCTTGGCCCAGGAGATGCTGGCTATAAGTTTATAAAAAAAGTATTTAGAAACCCTTTTTGCCAATGGCTTTTTGGCATATTACCACCAAGCTTTGGTATTGGGCTAGCAGATTACCTTAGCCAAAAAAGCAGGGCTAAAACAGGTATTGTTGATGAAGTTTTTTTAGGAGATGAAGAATGGCTAGTTATTTATTGCAAAGAAATGCTACAAAAAAAACAATTTGATTATTTTATTTTCGGTCACAGGCATTTACCTCTCAATATTTCGTTAACTGAAAAAAGTAAATATATTAACCTTGGTGATTGGATAAAATATTTTACTTACGCAGTATTTGATGGAGAAAAAACGACGTTGGAATATTACAAGAAGTAACCATTTTTATTGATACAAATTACCAGAAAACATAGGTATTTTTCCGAATTATCTTTCTTATTTAGCACAATTTTTATTAAATTCACAATATGCAAAATACACTTGCTTAAAAGAGACTTAAAAGTAAAAATGCATTTCTATTTTGTATTTGAAAGATAGTGAAAAAAGTTTGCTACTTTTTGTGGTGCTAAAAATTCATCTTAATTATGCAAAGAAAGAAGGAATTCAATTTTTATTAGAAATAGCTGGGATTTAAAATAAAGCAAAAGTAGAATTTATACTAAGCTTTGAAGTAGAGGATGATGAAATAAAATAATTTTTAGAAATGCGGCTTTAACCATTTTATTAAAAAATTTAGTATTTGAAAATAAAAAACCAATATATCATTTTTCTTTTTGCTATCAGCAGTATTTCGTCTTGCGCACAAACGAGGCTTGCAAATACTTTACAAAAAGATAAAATAACAGAAGCAGAATACAAATCAGACAGTAATTTTAAATACTCATATTTTATAGCTGGTAGTTTTTCATTTATAGATGTGGATGTATTAGATAATATTTATTTAATTACAGCTAACAACCAATTAAAAAAACTAAAGCCAAATGGTGACTCAGTGGCTGTTTTTAATGATGTAAAAAAATTTGGTAACCCTTCGTCTATTGATGTGAGCAACCCTTTAAAAACTTTGCTGTATTATAAAAATTATTCCACCGTTGTAATACTAGACCGTTTTTTATCGGTAAGAAATACCATTAATTTCAGAAAAGAAAATATATTTAAAGCAAAAACAATAGCAACTTCTTACGACAATAATATTTGGCTTTTTGATGAGCAAGACTTTAAGCTAAAAAAAATAAGCGATGATGGAAAATTACTAAGTGAAACAACCGACTGGCGACAAATATTTGATGATGTGCCTAGCCCTACTGAAATGATAGACTGTGATGGAGCAGTATACCTACACGATATCGAAAAAGGATTTTATGTTTTTGATTATTATGGCTCATTAAAAAATAATTTGCCTTTTATAAATTGGCAGCATGCTAGTATTGCTAGGAATAAAATAACAGGCTTTGTAGATAATACATTTCAAAACTATGAGCTACAAACGCTTAATCTTAAAACCTATACACTGCCAGTTTTTTTTAAAGATTATAAAGATATTAAAGCAATGAATGGGAAAATTTATTTATTAAAAGAAACAGGTTTGGAGGTATATACAATTCTTTAAAAAGAAAAAAATAGTTAATAAACTTAATTAACAAATGTTAGGGTTTGATAAATGTAAAAAATATCAATCCTAATATGAATGATATAAATTTTTTTAAAAAGTATAAATGGATTTTTTAGATAAAATAATATTGGATAATAGTATAAGGAGTTATTTATATGAAGTGGTGGTAATATTTACAGTAGTTTTTTTACGCAAATATTTTTCTAGAGCAGTAGCAAATTTATTGTACAAGGTTGTAAATAGAGTTTGGAAAAATATAAAAAGAGATAAATTTATAGACCTTATTGTACAACCATTGGGTTGGTTTTTATTAATAATTATAAGTATTTTAGCTATTGAAAAATTAAATTTTCCTCATGCTTTTCTTTTTATAATTCATGGTCAAACCAGCGAAATAATTTTTGGGAAAA
>JANXOQ010000064.1 GCA_025357775.1 Ferruginibacter sp.
ATGCCTCTTGCCGCACCCGTTATTACTACATTCATGTAAATAAACTTTTATCAATTAACTTTATACTTTACAAAGTTATAACATCGCTTTTCAAAAATTACATTTTCTATATGCCTGTTTACAAACACCTTTTTTTTGACCTTGACCATACCATTTGGGATTTTGATACTAACGCCAAAGCAACCTTGCAAGACCTTTATGACAGAGGATTAGAAGAAAAAATAAAAGTGCCGTTTAATGATTTTTATGAACGATATATTTTTCACAACGCACATTTGTGGAGCAGATACGAAAAAGGATTTATAGGTGTGGAAGAACTAAAATGGAAACGTATGTGGCGAGCCTTGCTTGATTTTAAAATAGCAGATGAAGTTTTATCAAAAGATTTAAGCATACAATTTTTAGAATTGTTGCCTACTAAAAAAGCAGTATTTGAGTATACTTTTGAAATTTTAAATTATTTAAAAAATAAAGATTACAACCTGCACCTTATTACAAATGGTTTTGTAAATGTGCAAACAAAAAAATTGAAAAATAGTGGTTTAGATGTTTACTTTAACGAAATGATAACCTCGGAAGCTAGCAATAGCCTAAAACCAAAAAAGGAAATATTTGATTATGCCTTACAAAAAACCAATGCAAGCATGCACGAAAGCTTAATGCTTGGCGATAACCAAGATGCTGATATTGCTGGTGCATTAAACGCTGGCATGGATGCTATTTTTGTAAACCATATAAAAGAGCCATTAAAAATAAAACAAAAACCTACACATGTAATAACACACTTAAAGGAGTTGGAGTTAATTTTATAAAATCAAATTTTAAAATATCTTCTCTTTAGCCATATTGCAAATAATGGGTCGTTAAAAGTAATTTGCTTTCCAAGCACATCTATTATTTCTTTGTTTTCTAACGTAGTTTTTATTCGTGTAATGTTAGCAGATGTACCAAGGTTGTAATTTTGTAAAACTTCTGCACTACTAAAAAATGTTTCTTTATTACCCAATGCTTTTAAAAAATTTAATTGAAAATTTGTAAGGCCATCCACTTCTTTTTGATATAAAATTGTGTATTGGTCTTGTAATTCTTCTAATGCTTCGTTTAAGTTATTTTCAGTAGCAGTATATAAAGTTTGTTGCCATACTATTTGTGATAGTTGCTGTACATAATATGGATGATTTTCCATTATTTGTGCAATTTTTGATGCTAATGATGTACTTATTGTTTTGTCAGTTGCTTTAAAACGACCCGTTATATAGGGTATCCAATGCGACTCTGCAATTTTTTCAAGAAATAATATTTCTCCAAATTTATAAAATGGCATACTGCTTTTTGTAAAAAAATCCATCATTAAATGTCTTCTGCTGCCATACAAAACATACGTGGCTTTTTGATGCTTTTGCCAATGTGCTCTAAGTTTTTTTTGAAAACCTAATCCATCATCCATAAAACTAATATTTTGAAACTCATCCACACAAACAATTATTTGAATATTTTTTTGTTCAGCAATTTTTTCTGGAAGGTTTAAAACTTCTGCTATATTTTTTTGTAAATCTTTCCAATTAAAAGAAAGTTCAATTTCTGCATTTGGGTCTGCGGATAATGCAACTGAGGGAATTAGTTGCTTAAATACAGATTTTACATTTCTAACTGCATCTTCAAAAGAAGTAGAAGTGGCTTTTATAATTGTTGATGAATACAATTCTAAAAATTCTTTTTCCGAACGAACATTGTATAAATCTATAAAACAAAAAACTATTTTTTTATTTTTTTTCTTCATTATTTCTGATGTTCGTTGTATTAACGAAGACTTACCCCAGCGTCTAGGAGAAATTAACATACAATTAATACCCATATTTATTTGTGCCTCTAGCCATTTTACTTCTTTTGTTCTATTAGTAAAAAAATTTACAACTGCTATTTTACCATAGTTAAAGGGTCTACTCATTTTAAATGATTTTAGCAAAGCTACAAACAAAGTTGTTACAAACAAAGTTGTTACAAAGTTGTTGCAAAGTTGTTGCAAAGTTGTTAGCTGCTAAATTTAATTTTAACCAAAAAAATTAATTTAGTAGCATTAAACTTATTTAAAACTGAAAAGTCTTAACATAACGATACAAAAATGCAATACTTTTAATATATGATGGATGCACCATTAAATGATACACAATTACTAGAACAATTTAATATTGCTAGCACAAAGGAGCGTGCTTTTACAGCTATTCTTAAAAAGTATCAAGAAAAATTGTATTGGCATATACGTAGAATGGTAGTAGAGCATGAGGATGCCAATGATGTATTACAAAATATGTTTGTAAAAGCATGGAAAGGATTAGAGAATTTTAGAGCTGATAGCCAGTTGTATACTTGGCTTTATAGAATAGCTACAAACGAGTGTTTAACTTTTTTGGAGCAAAAGAAAAAGCGTACCACAGTTTCTATGAGTGATAATGATAGCGGCTTAGCAAATAGTGTGAAAGCCGATAATGGATTTGACAGCAATAAACTTGAATGGAAATTGCAACTAGCAGTACAGCATTTACCCGAAAAACAGAAACTAGTATTTAACCTACGTTACTTTGATGAAATGCCTTATGCAGAAATGAGTGAAGTGCTAGAAACCAGCGAAGGCTCTTTAAAAGCAAGTTATCACCACGCAGTAAAAAAAATTGAAGATTATATTTTAAATAATTAAACTAAAACCTAAACGGCTAGTCTTATAACAAACATGGCAGAAAGAGAAAATATATTAAATGAATTAAATGCAATAAGTACGGTGGTAGCAAGTATACCCCGAGTAAATGTATATAAAGTGCATGAAGATTATTTTTATGGAATAAGGGCTGAGTTGCAAACAAGAATAAAAGCAGCTAATTTTTATATTCCTGAAAAAAATATGACAGTACCCCAAGGTTATTTTGAAAGCTTACCTGCTACTATTTTACAAAAAATAAAATCAGTAGAGCATAGTGAAACGGAAATGCTTTCTACCACAGTAGCTAATATTGGAAACAAAAATGTATACACAGTACCACAAAGATATTTTGAGCAACTTAGTTTTATAAAACAAACCACCAAAGTTGTAAAAATAGGTAATGCCAGTGTTTTTAAATATGCTGCGGCAGCAGTTGTTGTAGGGTTACTGGGTTTTAGTATTTTTACTTTTGTATATAAACCTGCTACACTTAGCAATGAAAATTTAGCTATGGTAAAAGCGGGTAATGATATTTTAATAAAAGGAAGTTTTTACAAAGAGCTTGAAGCCATAACGGATAAAGATTTAGAAAACTATTTATCTGCCAATGGAGAAGATGTAAACGCAGCATTAGTAGCATCTACCATAGATGATGATGGTAAATTGCCAGATGCTACTGATTATTTTTTAGATGAAAACACCTTAGATAATTTTTTAAAAGAAAATAATCTTAAAAATTAACTATAATGAAAAAGTTTATAATAAACCTAGGTTTCATATTTGTTGCTTTTGTAGCAACTGCACAAACTAGCGAACAACCTGTAGTAGAAGAAGCACAGCCAAACCCACAAAGGGTAGAAAAAATAAAGGCTTTGTATGTGGCTTATATTACACAGCAGCTAAATCTTACACCAGATGATGCACAAAAATTTTGGCCTTTGCATGCACAGTATGAGGCAGAAATAAAAATAGCTAACCAAGGTAATGCAGATGAACTTGCAAGGCAACAAAATGTACTTAACATAAAGAAAAAATACCAAGCTAATTTTAATAAATTGTTAGGTATTGACCGTTGCAATAATTTTTATAGGTATGATGGAGAGTTTAGAAAAAAGATGTTTGAGCGTTTAAAACAAATGAGACAGCAAAGACAAAATAATGGTAATAGCTCCAATGCTGAAGGTTTTAGAAAAAGACCAAAAGCAAATGAAATACCCTAATTTAAAATAAAAAAATAAAAATCGTTTTGTTACAACCTAACAAGTGGGGTTTTTATATCATGATAAAATAAAAAAGTCCAATGCTCTTGCTGGGCTTGGTGCCACCACTTTTGGCGTAGTTCCATACAAAGTTTTCCATCAAAATCATATTTTGCAATAAATCTACTTTTCATTTGTTGTAGTTGTGGTGCTACGTCACCTCCAAAAAATACTTTCTCACCTTCTTCTTCTATCATAAATATTTGGTGAAATGGAGAGTGAGCACCACATACTTCATAAGTTATGTAATCATCAATTTTGCCGTTGCCTTCTGTAAATACCACATTATCTGCGGTGCTTAATATTTGAAACTCTGTGGGTGAAAATGATGGGCTTCCTTTTTCAGAGGCATAAGCAAACTCATCTTTATTTACATAATAAGTAGCCTGCGGAAAACTTAAAAATGTATGCCCTAAAATTTTATCTTCTTTGCTTATACCACCTGAGTGGTCTTTATGCAAATGGCTAAGCAAAACTTTTGTAATGCTCAATGGGTCTATGCCATTATCTACAAGTAATTGATGTATTTGTAAAACCCCATTGCTATTGCAAAAGCCAAGCCCAGTATCTATTAGTAAAATATCTTTCTTTGTAATAATACAAAATGGTTGTACTTCT
This sequence comes from Ferruginibacter sp., assembly GCA_025357775.1. Classification (GTDB taxonomy): domain Bacteria; phylum Bacteroidota; class Bacteroidia; order Chitinophagales; family Chitinophagaceae; genus Ferruginibacter. Next base: position 4,573 of record JANXOQ010000064.1, read on the forward strand.
ACTAGTAAGCTTCCGAGTGGTCGTTTTTGCAAGTCATCTTTATTTATATCAAAGGGTACAAATATTTTTGTTTTATCTATGGTAAATGCGCCTTCGCTTAGTGGTATTATTTTCATTATAGGTATTTAGTATTGGGTACTTAGTATTAAGACTGGTTCTTTTTAGGTAGAAAATAATTTTAAGGTTTCTTCAATTTCCAATATTTTATGTGTTGATACAACAGCAAATACATTGCACTAGAAAATTTAAAAATGCATTATTGAGCATTTACTTTTTTCTTTTTATCGAAGAACCATTTGCCTATCTGCATCTAGCTTTATCAAAATAAAAATTAAAATTGTAAAAGTTATAAGAGATGATCCACCATAGCTCATGAGTGGCAATGTAATGCCAATAACGGGTGCAAGCCCAATAGTTACGCATACATTTACTACTACATGAAAGAATATAATAGCAGCAACACAATAAGCATATACTCTACTAAAAGTGCTTCGCTGTCGCTCAGCTATAAATACAATACGTAGTAATAATGCTAGGTATAGAAGCATTAAAAAAGTAGTGCCTAAGAAACCAAAGTTTTCACCTACGGATGTAAATATAAAATCTGTATGCTGCTCTGGTACAAAATCTCCTTGTGTTTGTGTGCCTTTTAAAAAACCTTTGCCCACAAAACCTCCCGAACCAATGGCTATTTTCGATTGCTTTACATTGTAATCTTGTTTTTCACTTTTTTTCTTCTTCTCTTTTTCTTGAGCCTCTGTAAGTACAACAATATTTTTAGAAAGAAAAGGATTTTCTCTACCTACCATACTAAAAATCCTATCTGCTTGATAGCCTTTTAAAACTTTTGTAAAAACAAACGGTACAACTAACCACACAAATGCACAACAAAAAAGCCATGATGCAATAATGATACCTAGCAAATTTCTATTTCGTTTAAATTGCCTTTTACTAAACCAAATAAGTAAGCCTGCAATTACTGTAAAACCTGTAAGTAATGTAGTTGTTGTAAGTAATAAAGATGCTATTAATAAAGTAGCCATAGAAAACCCAGCTATCAAATACCCGGGCGGCAACCCTTCTCTATACATTGGTATCAAAAAAGAAAAATACACCAAAGCCAACCCTGTTTCGCCTTGTGCAATAGAAAGCAATGCTGGCGTAAAAGCAATAACTCCTGCTATTGCTTGAGATCGAGGTTTGCTAAAATCAGTTTCCTGCAACGATAAAAATTTCGCTAAAGCTAATGCAGCAAAAATTTTACAAAGTTCTACTGGTTGCAGATTCATAAAACCTAGTGGTATCCAGCTTTTAGAGCCTTTTATTTCTTTCCCTACTACGAAGGTGGCTAGTATTAGTACTATTCCAATTAGGTAGCTAAGGTTTGCGGATGCTGTAAATAATTTACTATCTACCAATAAAATAAAAATACCAATAATGCAACATGCGCCAAAAAAGAAAAATTGTTTACTATAATTTTTTTTAAATCCAATAAGCGTTTGCATAAAAATATCTGTACTCTTGTACTCTACAGAATAAATGCAAATGAGCCCAATAAAAATGATAATAGCATAAAGCCCTATTAATACTTTATCATTACCTTTTACTATAGTTAAATTTCTTTCGTACATTATTTAAGGTTGTTCATCTTTTTGTAAAGTAGTATCAGTTATAGTTTTCTTTTTTTCATCTCGTAAAATTGCCACAGGTTTATCAATGTTTTTTTGTTCGCTCTCTTTTTTCTTTTTTTCTTTTTCTTGCTTCTCTTTTATCAATTTTGTAATAGCATCTTCTTCTTCAGTATCTCCTTCTTCTAAACCAGTTGTATCTTTTATAATTTTAATAAAACCTTTCGCAATAAGGTATGCAGAGTCTCCTGCATGCCTTACAGAGTCTTGCCTACGTAGCTCCACAGCTATACGTGGTGGAATTAAATTTGTTTTTTGCATTTTTTCTATCAGCGCCAATCTAGACTTATCAGTAATAGAATCTTTTAAATATTTTTCTATCATTAAACTTACAATTGGTGCAGCGAACCATGCACCTTGCCCAGAGTTTTCTACTACACACATGATGGCAATTTTTGGGTTTTCTCTTGGTGCAAAAGCACAAAAGAAAGAGTGGTTTTTTTGTTTTACACCACGAATATAATTTTCTACTGTACCTGTTTTACCACACATGGTAATACCTTTTATTTTTGCTCGCTGCCCTGTACCCCTTTCTACTACTCCTTCCATACCGTCATGCACCACATCAAAAATACTATCAGGTATATTTATGGGGTGTTTCTTTTCTTTGTATTGTTTTAGTACTTCATATCTATCGCCACCATCTATAGAGTCTACTACATGTGGGGTAATATACCAGCCTTTATTGGCAATATAAGCCATTTCGTTTGCCACTTGCAATGGTGTTGTTAATACCTCTCCTTGCCCAATACTTACAGAGCGAAAGCTGCAATAATTCCATTTTCCTTTTCCATACACTTTATTAAAATCATTTGGTGTGGGTATATTTCCTCTTTTTTCTGTTGGTACATCTACACCTAGCTTGCGACCAAGCCCAAATGCATACATATACTTATCCCAGTTTGCAAGGCTACTATCAATATTTAATGTACTGTCTGCATTAGAATATTTAGGATTATTAATTACTCTTTGCATTACAGTAGCAAAATAGGTATTGTCTGATACTGTTATAGCACCCCTTAAGTTAAATGTACCATAGTCCAAGCACTTCATTGGCTTGCCACTTCCACAACCATAAAAAGCACCCCTACAGCCAACGGAAAAATCGGGTGTAATTACTCCTTCATGCAGCCCTACTAAAGCTTGTAAAGTTTTAAATGTAGAGCCTGGTGAGTAAGTTGCATTCACTGTTCTATTTAATAAAGGTAAAGCTGGGTTTAATAACAATTCCGATAAATGTTTTTTTCTATTTGTTCCTGTTAAAAATTTTGGTTGATAAGTTGGCGCACTTACCATGGCTAAAATACCGCCAGTTCTAGGGTCAATTGCTACAACAGAACCAAGTTTATTTTCCATTAGTTTTTCTCCAAGTTCTTGTAATTTTATATCTAGGGAAGTATGTAAGTTTTGACCAGCTACAGGCATTGTATCATGCTTTCCATTTTCTAATTTTTCCGTTAGCCTGTTTTTATTATCTCTCTTCCAATATTCTATGCCTCGTTGCCCCATCAATACTTTTTCATAGCTTCTTTCTATTCCAGTTTTACCTGCATAATCTCCAGAGTTATAGCCTTCGTCTTTGTGTTTTTTTAAAAAATTGGTATCTACTTCTGATGTATAGCCAAGTACATTTGCTGCGGCATCAAAAGGATAAGTGCGCATACTACGCTCCTGCATAAAAAAAGCTGGCTCTAATAAATACATACTCTCGTTAAGCATCGCTATTCTATCTTCTGATAATAATCCTTCAAATACAGAAGTTCTTGTTCTACCATTTTTAAAAATAAGTTCGCTCACTTTTTTATTAAACTGTGCAGTATCTATACCCATTACTTTGCAAATGGCATTCGTGTCTATCCCTTTTAGTTTATTGGGCGTTAGCATTAAATCATACGAAGTAGTATTTTCTAAAATGGCTTTGTTGGTTCTATCAAACACAATTCCTCTTTCGGGGTATATTACTTTTCTAAATGTGCCTTGTGCCAATGCAGCTTCGCCTAGCCCGCTAGAAAATAACTGCAAATGGGCTAATTGTGCAATGATTATAAAAAACATTGCAATAAAAACAAGCATTACTACATTTTTTCTACTTTGGTTAAAGACAGGCATTTGGGTTGGTGATTGGTTATTTGTTGATTATCTATATGTTGATTAATTAGATGTAAGTTATAATAAGTAAATTTTTTTTTAACAACTGATAATAGACAAGTCGGAAATCATAAATTTAAAATTTCTTACACAGTGTTTGTTTTAAACTTTTGTTTTCTTACAAAAATTAATTCTGTTACAATTATTAGTACAATACTTATAACAGTAGATAAAATAGTTTTTGCCAAAAAATACCAAACATTTCCAAACTGCCAAGCTTCTAATAAAAAAAGCCAAGCATTGTGAAATAAACATAATACAGTAGTAAAAATAGAATAAGGAATAACACCACCCATACTTTTTATAGAAGGCTCTTCAAAGTTAGTGTCTGCACCTTCTTGCTGTATAAAAAGAGCTACTAAAAATGGTCTAATGTAGGCTATAAGCACACATGCGGCTGCATGAAAACCAGGGTTATGCTGAAAACTATCAAGCACAAACCCATAAATAAAAGCTATAGCCATTAGCCAAGCTCTTTTCATTTTAAATGGCAACCAAAGTATAAATAAAAAATATAAATATGGAGTTACCATTTGGTGCAAGTGTATTTTATCTAATACAAATACTTGTACCAGCATAAATAATATGCACCTTAAAATATTTTTTACTAAAATGCTCATTTAGTTATTAGTTGTTGTTGCTTTTTCTAAAATTTTCTTTACTGCTACATCATCAATATTTTGAATGGCATATACATATTCAATATTGTAAAAATCTGCAGCTGTTTTAAAAGTTATTCTAAAATTATTTTTTCCAGTCTCTGATTTCACATCAATTACTTTTCCAAACATAATGCCTTTGGGAAATGTGGTTGTTAAACCACTAGTAATAATTGAATCTCCTTTAGCAACCTTAGCGCTTCCAGCTACATTACTTAATGTAATAATGTTAGGTTGTTTCCCATCCCAACTAAGTGTACCCGTTTCTCCACCTTTAAATAATTTACCACTAAGGTGACTATCTTTATGCAGCAAGCTCATTATAACAGCATAATCTCCATCTATTTCTGTAACTATGCCCACCACATCATTATTTATGCCCACAACACCCATTCCTCTTACAAAGTTTTTTACATTAGGTCCATACACTACTATAAAATTACTTTGGCTGGTGGTATTGCTTGATATAATTTTTGCGCTTAAATAGTTAAACTTTCTAAAGCGCATAAGTGTATCTACTTTTACAGAATCTATTATTATTTTATTTGTAGAATCTGGTAAATTATAATTGCTACGAAGTTTATTATACAGCACTTCATTTGCTTTTACTAGAGAGTCATTGGTACGGGAAAGTTGAAAATAATATTCTACCTTATTGTATTGCTTGTTAATGCCGCCAGTAAAATTATTCATTGTACTACCAAAGGCAGCTTTGTGGTATTTATTGTAGCTTACAATATAATAAATACTAAGCCCCTGCAAAAACAGGAAAAAAAGAAGCGTGGAGTAACGCCTAATAAAAAGAAAAATATTACGCACTTAAAATGTAATTGGTACTTTGGAATTAGTATAGGATAATTAAATTCTTAACTCACATAATCACTCCGATATATTTCCTCTTTAGGGAGAGGCTGGGGGAAGCATTTAACGCATCACAAAAGGGTATCTATCATAATTTTTTAAAGCAATACCTGTACCCCTTACTACGCTTTTTAATGGGTCATCTGCTACATGCACTGGTAATTTTATTTTTGCTGCTATTCTTTTATCAAGCCCTCTAAGCAAAGCACCACCACCTGTAAGATATAAGCCACGGCGATAAATATCGGATGCTAGCTCAGGTGGAGTTGTTTCCAACGCTTTTAAAATTGCTTCTTCTATTTTAAACACACTTTTATCTAAAGCTTCTGCTACTTCTTGATAGCTTACCATTACTTGCTTAGGTATACCAGTTACTAAATCTCTTCCATTTACAGGTATATCGTCGGGTGGATTATCTAAATCTTTCATAGCAGCACCTACTTGTATTTTTATTTGCTCAGCTGTACGCTCACCAATTAGCAAAGAATGGTAACGGCGAAGAGCTTCCATAATATCGGCCGTAAATTCATCTCCTGCTACACGTATGCTTTGGTCGCATACAATACCTGCCAATGCTATAACGGTAATGCCGGTAGTACCACCACCAATATCAATAATCATATTTCCAACAGGCTCTTCTACATCTATACCTATACCCAAAGCTGCGGCCATCGGCTCATGTATTAAATAAACTTCTTTTGCACCTGCTTGCTCTGCACTATCTCTTACGGCACGTTTTTCCACTTCAGTAATGCTACTTGGTATGCATATCATCATTCTCCAGCTAGGCGCCATCCATGGTTTTTTTGGATACACCATTTTTATCAACTCACGTATCATTAGTTCCGCAGCATTAAAGTCTGCAATTACTCCATCTCTTAATGGGCGTACAGTACGAATACTTTCATGGGTTTTTTCGTGCATCATCAATGCCTTTTTACCCACTGCTAATAAAAGTTTAGGATTATTTCTATCTAACGCCACTATTGATGGTTCGTTTACAACCACTTCATCGTTATGAATTATGAGGGTATTTGCTGTACCAAGATCAATCGCAATTTCTTGCGTAAAAAAATTAAAAAGGCCCATTTTTAAAGTGTGATAATTTTATATAAGATATAGTTGCAAATTTGCCATAAATAATTCATTTAACAATGTGAAAATTGTTTTTTTGTGAAATATTTTTGAAATTATTTTTATTAAAACCCTTTTGCACAAAGGGTTTTGCTAATATATTTAGTTTGGCGTGGTTTTTTATTTATTAAGTTTTACGTATTATAAAATAATTTACAAATACTAACGGCAATAAGTGATGCATTATTCTAAAGTAAAAATCAATAATTGTTTAAATAATATTTAATTTCTTACTCAATTAATTTTAATTAATTTAATTGTGGGTCTTTGGGAAAATGCACCAACATTTTAAATTTTCCACCAAGTTGTGTTAAGCTTGCGTTCCATACTGTGCTTGGCTTTGTGTCAAACACAAGTACAGTATTTGCTTGGCACATTATCCAAGTGTTTTCTATTAATTCTTCTTCTAATTGCTCAGAATCCCAACCACTATAACCAAGAAAAAATTTTACTTTATTAGGCTCAATTGTTCTATTCTTTATGAGAATTTTTAGTGTTTCAAAATTACCACCCCAATAAATGCCTTTTGCTATTTCTACGGCATCAGTAAAATATTGTGGGTATTGATGTATATAATGTATAGTATCTTTTTGCATAGGTCCGCCAAGGTATAATGGAATTTTATACCCTTCCATGTCTGTTACTACATCGCTAAGGGTGGTAAGTAGTTTTTTATTTAATGTAAAACCTAGCGTTCCAAAATTTTTACTGTGCTTGCATATTAGCACCACACTCCTGCTAAAACTAGCATCTTTAAGAAAAGGTTCTGCTATTAATAATGTTCCATTTGTGGCTTCTTTCATAGCATTAAAGTTATAATTTTTTCATAATTAAAATTTAATTTTAGCAATTAAATTTTTGCTAAAAAGTATTGGTACAAGTTCATATTAATTTTTTGCCCCTACATTTGTATTTGTGCTAAAAAGTAAAAATATTAGCGTGTTTGTTGCATGAAAAAAACTTTCCCCATAATTACAATACTCATCACTGTTAGTCTACTTGGTCTCATTTTTTTTCAGTTACTATGGCTAAATGGAATGAAGGAGTATAGAACGCAAAAATTAAAAGATGATTTAGTAAAAGCCACTGGTGCTGCAGGGCGTAGACTTATGGAAGAAAAGACGTCTTTACTTTACCAAAATAAGAGAGATATTTTGGTAGCTCCTGATAGAATTCAATTTGATTTTAGAAAACACTCCGTAATACAACGTTTTAGTAAAGATGAAATTAATGATATATTAAAATCAGAGTTGATAAATACTGGTTTAAAAAAAATAGACTTTGAGTTTGCTGTAACACATGGTACAATTGATGGAGAACAAATAACCACAGAAAAATTTTTTCAATATTACAGTGACACAGCTAATAATGTAAAACAGTTAGTTTTACTACAAGGGGAAAGTGGGGGGTTGTTAGAAAATTTTTCGCCAGAAGAATACTTAGTCGTTGTTGTACCTAACCAACATGCTATTGTTTTAAAAGAACTTTTTTGGTTTATTATTGGAGCTATTATTTTTACACTTATAATTATAAGTGCATTTTTTTTAACACTGCGAACATTGTTTGCACAAAAAAAATTGGGAGAAATAAAGTCTGATTTTATAAATAATATGACGCACGAGTTTAAAACACCACTAGCAACAATATCACTAGCGGTAGATGCGCTCAAAAATGAAAAGGTAATAGGCAACAAAGAAAAAACAAATTATTTTACAGCTGTTATAAAAGAAGAAAATAAGCGCATGAATAAGCAAGTAGAAACCATTCTGCAAGCTGCTTTGCTAGAAAAACAAGAAGTACAATTAAATTTAAAAAAACAATCTGCACAAGATTTGATTACCAATGCACTTAATAACATTGCGCTGCCAATAGAAGAAAAAGCAGGAAAGTTAGAAGTGCATTTTGATGCAAGCAATGATATGATAATGGCAGACGATGTGCATTTTACCAATTTTGTAAATAACTTATTAGATAATGCTGTAAAATACTCTAAGCAAAATCCATTAATAAAACTTACTACTTCTAACACGGGTAATATGCTTCGAATAAAAATAGAAGACAATGGGATTGGTATGAACAAAGAAACCCTTTCAAGAATCTTTGAAAAATTTTACCGTGCCCATACTGGTAATGTTCATAATGTAAAAGGATTTGGGCTTGGACTTAGTTATGTAAAAACTATGGTAGAAGCCCATAAGGGTACAATAAAAGCCGAAAGTATTTTAGGAAAAGGGAGTACGTTTACGATTTCTTTTCCCGTCGTAAAATTACCTTGATATATATTATTTTTTGAAAGTAAAAGCAAGTGGGATATTTATTTTAAAGCTAAGATTTCTTCCCATATTAAATACACCGTTTCTACCAGTTGCTATATTTTGTGCAGCGTATTTTAGTCTGCTAAGGTGGCTTTGGTATGCTATATCAGCTATATTATTTCCCGAAAAATTTATAGTAAACAACGTTTTTCCTTTTTTAGAAATTACATCAGTACCAACACCAATATTTATTAAAGTATAACCTGGTGTTTCAGTCTCTGTATTAAATGCAGTAAATGCCTTTGATTGCTGAAAAGTATTATCCATTTCTATTTTTGCGTAAGCGTTAGAAATATTTTTTCCAATTTTTTAAAAATCTCCTCTCAACTCTGTTAATAATTTAGGAGCAGGTATAAATGGTAAATTTCTTGTTCCTTCTATCGGCTCTTTTAGTAAACCAATTACATATGAAAATGTATTTTGAAAATGCAACCAATCTATTGGGTGTGGGTGAATATCTAAAGTAGCCTCTATTCCTGATAATCTTGCATTACTTTGCTCAAATTTAAAAGCATTAAGAAAATTACCTCCTACATCAATCATAGAGTCATTGCCAATTTCGGTTTGTAATTTTTTATAAAAAATAAAATTAGAGAAATTATTAAGATACCCTGCAAGGTTTAAAGAAATATGTTGGTTACTCAGTTCAATTGATGCATCTATTTGTGTGCTTACTTCACTTTTTAAATTGGCACTGCCATACTCATAGCGTATTGTACCTTCGTGAGCCCCATTGCTTGCTAGCTCTGGTATACTAGGTGCACGAAATGCACGGGCTATGTTTAATTTTATATTTACATTCTTATTTATTTCATAAGCCAACCCTGCACTTCCAGAAAAATTTTCAAAATTTTTATCAAAAGCTTCTCCCTTTACATTTCCTGATTCATCTAATAAATTTTGCACTTCAATTTTTCTAGTATCAAATCTTAAACCACCACTTATTGTTAGTGCATATATACTTTTTTCTGTAAAAACAAAAACTCCAGCATCTTTTAGTTTGTTGTTTGGTATAAGTTGCTCTATTCCTCTATTGGTGTTTGTTTGAATCATACCACTTATTCCCAGTGATGGACACCATCCTTTTATTTCTTTTATATGCAATTGAGTGGAGTATGTCAAAGTCTTTAAATCAAAAAATAAATTTTGTTTTGTTGGGTTTTCTATGTCCCCAAACTCCTCCCGCTTATTTTGTTGGTATGCAATATTTAGAGAAGTTTTATTACTACCTATTTTAAAATTATTGAAGTAGGCATTTACTTACTCCATTTTTAATTGTGTTAAATAAACAGGTTTATGTTTAATCATTCTACAAGTAATATTATGGAAAATACTTTCGAATGATTTTATTCTATTAAACCTGTAACAATACTCATCTAA
>JANXOQ010000069.1 GCA_025357775.1 Ferruginibacter sp.
TTAGATGAGTATTGTTACAGGTTTAATAGAATAAAATCATTCGAAAGTATTTTCCATAATATTACTTGTAGAATGATTAAACATAAACCTGTTTATTTAACACAATTAAAAATGGAGTAAGTAAATGCCTACTTCAAAAAATCTATTTATAAAAAATTAGAAAATAAATAAGCTCAAGAATAACCTAATATTTTCAACATACTTTGCGATGTTTGTTCTTTAGCGTATACCCATTCAATTAGTTTTCCATTTTTATCTCTTTCAATAATGATATGCTTTGGAGAAGGTATTAGGCAATGTTTTATACCACCATAACCACTTATTTGGTCTTGGTAAGCACCTGTATGAAAGAAGCCAACATACAATGGCTCTTTATTACTCTCTAAATTATTTTCATCTGTAGTTTTTACTTTTGGCAAAAACACTTCGTTTATATGCTCTTCGGAGTCGTAATAGTCATGCCCATCGCAGGTAATACCACCAAGCACTACACGTTGGTATTCGTTCTTCCACTTGTTAATTGGCAGCATTAAAAATTTTTCACCAATGCCCCAAGTATCTGGTAAAGTTGTAATGAAAGATGAATCTATCATGTACCAAGTTTCTCTATCGTTTTGTACTTTTTCACCTATTACGCTATATATATGCGCCATGCTCTCCCCTACCGTATAGCTACCAAACTCTGTATAAATATTTGGCATTTGAACTTTAGCTTTTTTACATGCTGTTTTTATATTTCCTACTATTTCATTTATCATAAATTGATAGTCATAATCAAAACCAAGACTATGTTTTATAGGAAAACCACCACCAATATTTATACTATCAAGCTCAGGACAAATCTTTTTTAGCTGGCAATAAAGCGTTATACTTTTTTGCAATTCACTCCAATAATAAATATCATCTTTTATACCTTTATTTAAAAAGATATGCAACATCTTTAATTGAAATTTATCTTCGTATCCTTCAATTTCATCCACATAAAAACCTAGCACATCTTTTGCTTTCATACCCAATCGTGAAGTATAAAAAGGAAAGCTAGGCTCTTCTTCCGCTGCTATGCGAATGCCCAATTGAAAAGGCTTTCCTGTACGTATATTGCGCTTGTACATGTTTAGCTCCTCCTTATTATCTAAGATAGGAATTACATTTTTAAAGCCGTCGTTTATCAGTTTAGCTATGCGACTTGTATAATTTTTTTGCTTAAAACCGTTGCAAATAATATTAATATCTTTGGTGATTTTTCTTTTTTTATAGAGAGCATTTATAATATCAATATCGTAAGCATAAGAAGTTTCTAAATGTATGTTATGCTTTAAAGTTTCTTCCACAATAAAACTAAAATGTGAACTTTTTGTACAGTAGCAATAATTGTATTCCCCTTCATATTTATGCTTTTTAAAGGCATTGGCAAACATTGTTTTTGCTTTATTTATTTGCATTCCTATTTTGGGTAAATAAGATAACTTTAGTGGAGTACCATATTTATCAATTAATGCTTTTATATCAACATCATTGTATTGCAAATGGTTTTCGTGCAACTTAAAACCTTCTTGAGGAAAATTAAATGTCTGCTGCACAAGGCTGTCGTAGGTGTTATTCATTTTTAAAAATAGTTGCAATGCTGTTTTTCTAAAATTGCTATGCAAATATATTTAATAGTGATGGTTTTATTTAGATAAAACAAAGAAAAATGAAATAACGACTTATCAATTGTTTTTATTATAATATTTCATAATTTTTACGAGTGTTATAGTAAGCCCAATTGTAAAAAATAGCATTACGAAAATAATGGCTGTATCTATGGAGAAAAATTTCATAAAGTTCAAAAATTGTAAACGTATAAGAAAGAAAAAATTTAAATTAAATCATAATTTGTGATTATAATCAAATTAGAGAAACACTCACAATATAAAATTTGGTGTAGCTTAGTTTACAAATCTGGCAAACCAGTTTTTTCAAAATACCTTTTGCTTTTTTCGCTTTTTTAAAAAAACTAGGAATGCTATTTCTTTTTCGCAGGTACAACATTCATTTTACAATCATTTAAAAGCTTATTTTTTGTAGCTACACCTGCCAACACATCATCTGCATCAAAACCTACGTTGGCAATAAATGTTTTTATTTGTTCAATATCTGTTCTGTCTGTAAGCCAAGTTACAGTTATGTTTTTTGCTTTGAGGTTAGCTTTATAAGATGCTATACCATATTGCTTAAACAAAGATTTTTCTATTTTATCTTTGCATATATCACAATGCATACCGGGTGTTTTTATAACCGCTTTTGCTACAGTTTTTTGTTGTGCCGTTGCTGAAAAAAAAAGTGCAATTATTGCTATTATTGTTGATTGTATAAATTTCATTTTTATTTAATTATTGTTTAATAAAAGTTACTGAGGATTACAAATCATAAAAAATAAAAATATATCATTTACCCCATTCTTCTGGGTTTTCGCTCCATTTTAACAAAGAATTTAATGCTGCTTCATTTAATTCTCCTTTTTCTTTTGCATAATTTATAAGTGCGTCATAATTACTA
>JANXOQ010000143.1 GCA_025357775.1 Ferruginibacter sp.
ATCTGTTTTTCCTTTTTCAAAAGCAAAATTCTTTATGTTTATGTAATCTTTATACATGTAGTCAACATTATCATCTTCTGTTATTACTTCATCAACTCCTTCCTCATTAGCTTTTTTTACTGCGTCTATAGCTTCTAAAGATTCATCAGCGTAGCCACTTCGCCATGTTACACTAGTGTCATTACTAATATCACTTTCGTTTAATTCATATTTACCTACTACACCAATAATTTTTGTTTGCTTAAATTTAAGAGGCAATTTATTATAACAAATTTTATTCAAATTTACATTTAGCTCATTTATATCTTTCACCATTTCTATACTTGCAAATTGTTTATTAGCCATATATGTTTCCACAGCCGATGGTATAAAAGGTATAACTACCATTAGTAGCACATTTATAAAAAATAATACAAAAGTTCTTATACCATCTCCATTTACCCAATTTCCATATCTTTTAAATACATTAAATCGGAGCAAAAAAATAAGCCAACATATAAATCCTATAAAAGATATTAAGGCAATAAAGCCAGTTATAATAACTACACTACTTTGTTCCCTTGCATCTCTAAAAACAAATGCACAAAATAAAGTAAGCGCTAGTGCAAACAACAATGCAAAAAATAATACGAGATGTGTTCTTGTACTCCATACTGAAGGGCTATTTAATATTAATTTTCTATCATATTTTTTTAAAAATGCTGGTACTAATAGGCGTGAATTATCCATAATTATAAATTAAAATCTTAATTAAAAAAACGTTTGGTACTGTTTGTAATATCTCTAAAATAAGTAATAGGCAATGTGCTATTTATTATTTTTTTTATTACAACACTTGCAGAAAAATTATTGGATACAATGGTATAAAAACCGCCGTTAAAATGCACCTCTACTTCCATATCAGCATCGGCAAATACAGTTACTATTTCAGCCCTTGTAGCAGTAGTTTCCATTTCTATGGTAGTTTTTTTTGCAGTTGTTTGCACATCTTTACTGCTATACATACACTCTCCTTGTTTTATAAAAATTACGGTATCTGCTACTTTTTCTACTTCGTGCAGTTGTTGTGAACTTAATATAATACCCATTGGGTTGTGTGTACCCTTTGCTATATAAATAAGGTCTGTAAGTATTGTTTGTTGTGCCTTTATATCAAGGTTTGCTAGTGGCTCATCTAAAATAAGTAGCTGTGGTTTTTGCAATAAAATTCTGGCTATTTCAAAACGAGTACGATACCCACTACTAATGCGGTTCCAATCTAAATGTGCATATTCCGTAAGGTTCAAGCGTTCTAACATGTAATCAACCATTAGCTCATTTTGTGTACCATGCACCCCCGCAATAGATGCAGAAAAATGCAAATTATCTTTTAGCAATCCATACCATTTTGGTATACGCTGTGGTATAAATGCTACGTGGTTTTTTATAGCATAATTATCAGGGGTTTTTAAAAGATTATATTCTATATTACCTCCATCTAAAGCTAATTGGCCTCCAAGCATGCGTAGCAATGTAGTTTTACCATTTCCATTTTCGCCCACCACACCAAGCACATTGCCAGTATTTAATTGCAAACTCATTGGCTTCAAACTAAAAATACTTTTGTGATATTTTTTTTCAATATTATTTGCTACTAATAATGAAGTAGTAGTATGCTTTTTATAGCTCTGTAAGCTTTCAGCATTTTCTAAAATATTTTTTGCTGTATCAAAAAAAGTTGGTGG
>JANXOQ010000153.1 GCA_025357775.1 Ferruginibacter sp.
GCTACACATCGTAATAAAATATATCTAAAAAAAAGAACTGAAAAAGATATTTGGCAAAATCTTTGGGAATTTATTTTAGTGGAACAGGATAAAAAAGAAACAGCTGAATTTTTTTTAAATAGCTCAAAAATAAAAACTGTAATAACTGAAAAATATATATTACAAAAAATTTCTCCATTTTATAAACAGCAGCTTACACATCAAACAATTGAGGGCATTTTTATACATATAAAATTAGAATCTGCTCTGCAAAACTCAAATTTTGTATGTGTAGATAAAGCACAAATGAGTACGCTAGCATTTCCACGTTTAATTACAAAATATTTTGAAAATGAAAGCTAGGGAAAATGATTTTTTAGTGAATTATCATTTTTTGTAAAATACATGTATCTTTAAAATAGGATTTGCTGTATTTATTAATATTGTTGTGGCAAGTGTGGCACTTTAAAAAGGTGTATACAATAAAGAATATTTTACACAATCCGTTAAATTAAAAATGATATTGTTAAAAGATTTTTTATTTAGAAAAAATTTTTACGATAAAATAAAATATTATTTTATGAGAGGTATAAATAGAGTAATGCTAATTGGAAATTTAGGAAAAGACCCCGATATGCAATTTTTGGAAGGAAATATTGCTGTGGCAAAATTTTCTTTAGCTACCACAGAGGCCTATAAAGATAGAAATGGAAGATTGTTGACCCAAACAGAATGGCATACAATTGTATTGTGGCGTGGGCTTGCTGAGCTTGCACAAAAATATTTACATAAAGGCAGCCAAGTATACATTGAAGGACGTTTAAAAACTAGAAGCTGGGAAGATAAGGAAGGTAACAAAAAATTTGCAACAGAAATAGTAGGAGATAATCTTATAATGCTTGATAAAAGAGCGGATGGTAGTGCCTTAGGTGTAGATGAAGCACCTATATTTACAGATGATGATGTGCCGCCACCTACAGACGAAACTGGCAACGAACGTTTACCTTTTTAAAAAAAATTTATTGTAAATTTTACAATAAAATTGTTCATATAAAATATTTGTCTTGGATTATTATTCTGCATTTGCAGCCTTTTTTTTGCCAGCATTTTTTTTTGCTGTTATACCTGCCATTACAAGCGTGCTTGTATTAATTGTTGTTATATTAGCAATCATTTCTTTTTTAATAGCAGGTAGCGAAGTTGCTTTTTTTTCGCTCTCTCAAACAGATATAAACGTACTAAAAACAAGGCAGCAACCATCTTTTAGGCGTATAGTTACACTTTTAGAACAACCAAAAACATTACAAGCCTCTTTATTTATTACTAATATTTTTGTAAATATTGGTATAATATTAAGTTTTAATATTTTAATCGATGATTGGTATTCCCATTATATAATTGCTGGCTGGCTCAAATTTGTAGTAAAAGCTGTAGTTATTAGTTTTTTTATTTTATTGTTTACTCAAATATTACCTAAATTATGGGCTACACATCATAAAATTTGGTTTTCGGCAACTGCTTCGTTAATTGTAGAAATCTTTAATAGCATTTTTTATATGCTTAGCAAAAGATTAGTAAAGTTTGGCGATAGATTAGAAAAAAATTTTTCAGTAGATAAAAATACCAGCAATACAGATGCTGCAGATTTAGATAATGCTATAGACTCGTTGCCAGATAACGAAGCAACCATAGAAGAAAAACAAATACTTAAAGGCATTAGAAAATTTGGAGATACGCCAGTAAAACAAATAATGCGTACAAGGCTAGATGTGCATGGCATTGACCTAAGTACGCCCTTTAATGAAGTGATAAAAATTGTAGAAGATTTACATTACTCACGCTTGCCTGTTTACAAAAATAATTTAGATGAAATAGTAGGTATGCTACACACAAAAGATTTACTACCTTTTATAAATGAGCCTACAACTTTTAGCTGGCATTCACTTGTACGCACTGCTATATTTGTACATGAGCAAAAATTGATAGAAGACTTGTTGCAAGAATTTAGAACTAAAAGAGTACACTTTGCAATAGTAGTAGATGAGTTTGGTGGTACAGCAGGCATTGTAACTTTAGAAGATATAATGGAAGAAATAATAGGCGAAATTAAAGATGAATTTGATGATGAAGAAAGTAGCAATAAAAAAATTGATGACAATACATTTATTTTTGAAGGAAAACTAATGATAAATGATGCCTGCAAAGCAATGAATTTGTCTATTGACACTTTTGATGATGTAAGAGGTGAGAGCGACTCTGTAGCGGGGCTTGTACTGGAAATAGCTGGTGAGTTTCCTCAAATAGAAGAAGTACTTGAAAGTGGAAATTTTACCTTTATACCTTTGGAAATAAATAAAAATAGAATAGATAAAGTGAAAGTGTTGATAGGCAAATTGAAGTAAGTGGTGGTATGTGTTTTATGTGGACAGGGAAGCGGTAAATAAGAAGTTGGAAGTAAAGAGTGGGAAACAAGAGACCTATCTTTTATAGATAAAATACTGGCTAAAAGATTTTGAAAGAATGTGAAATCTTTATAAATAAATTTTAACACAGCAATTAAATGTTCGCTTTCATAAAAAAATTATTATTTGTTTTTATAACTTGTATTTTATTGTTCTCATGCAATAGTACATATACATCTAAAAAAAAGGGATATTTTAAAATTGATTTCCCCGAAAAAAAATACCAGCTTTTTAACGACCCTAGTTTTCCATATAGTTTTGAATACCCTGTGTATGCTAATGTAGTAAAGGATAGTACATATTTTGATGTTAACCCTGAAAATGAATATTGGCGAAATATTGATTTTGTAAATTTTAATGCAAAAATATTTTTAAGCTATAAGGCCATTGGCGGCAAAGCTTTGTATAAAGTAAAAACAGCCGATGGAAAATATAAAGATTCTTTAGGAATAAATGTGTACGATAAAATGATAAATGATGCATTTAATCTTACTAATAAAAATGAGGATGTAGCCACTTCAAAAAAAGATAGCCTTTTTAAAACTGCCAATAATATTAGTGGATTGCTTTTTAAACTTGGTGGAAATGCAGCTACTCAACGGCAATTTTTTATGACAGATACAACTAAAAATTTTATACGGGGTGCTTTGTATTTTTATGCTTCTCCAAATGCTGATTCGGTAAAGCCTGTAGTTGATTTTT
>JANXOQ010000173.1 GCA_025357775.1 Ferruginibacter sp.
GGAAGTTAATAACTTTTCAATTTTTTTATAGCCTTCAGGCAATACATGCTGCATCATATTCCAATGATGCAGTTCGTATTTTAAAGCTATTTTTAAAAAACTTTTTTCCTTCATAATGCTCTTTTCTTCTGCGGAAAGCGCATCTAAAAGTTTATAATTGTCATCTTCAAAATGATGCTGCCACTCATTTTCATTTACACAAATAAAAAAATCATTTTTGTTAGCGTTTAAAATATTTTTTTCAAAAACAGTTTTATATTTACCAGAAATATGTAGCGTAATACTTATAAAATTTCCCCACCAAAACATTGTTCTTATCGCAAAAATATTTTCTTTTTTAAAAGTAGCAGGGTAATCCATTAAAACGTATGGAAATGATTTGTAATTTTCTCCTTTGTATATTTTGGGAATAGACTTTGATATAAATTCAAAAGAATTTAAACTAGGTGCAAAAATAATATTTGCAGCAATAGCCATTTCACTAAATAAGGCATATACTTTTTCAATAATAATTTTTTTCGTTAAAATTATATTCTTATCCATAGCTAGGGCTAGTTCGCCGCAAGAAAGTGTTAGCTTTGGTAAATTGTTTTGTGTAGACATTAAAATACTTTTCTCTAAAAATATCAATATTATTTTATGAAGAGTAAAATGATAATAGAATTATTTAGAAAACCTGAGAAGATAAGTTTTTTGAACAATAGCCTTGATTGCAACAGTGAAAGCGAATTAAAAAATATTTGCCCAAACATATTTTGCTCTATAAATAAGGAAGTAAGAAATTATAAAGAAACGACTTTTGGTTACTGAAAGAGTAATGGCAAGCAATAAACTTTTATAAGATGTGAAAAATAAAAAAAACTTTAAGGTAATGAAAAGAAAATTTTTCACTTTTAAAAAGTGAAAAAGTACTTAATTTAAATTTGCATTTTAGGTTGACAGTCAAAAACAAAATTAGCATGATAAAAAAATTAGATAAACTTATTTTCAAGTCCTTTATAGGGCCGTTTATCGTTACTTTTTTTATAGCATTTTTTGTGTTAATGATGCAAACGCTGTGGAAGTACATTGATGACCTTGTAGGCAAAGGATTGGACTTTGCAACAATTATAAAATTTGTATTGTACTCTAGTGCTACACTTTCATCATTGGCTATGCCCATAGCTATTCTTATTTCATCTATAATGACTTTTGGAAACTTAGGCGAAAGTTTTGAACTTGTGGCTATTAAATCTGCTGGTATATCTTTATTACGTTTTATGCGTCCTCTAATATGGTTTACGGTTGGGCTTTGTATTATTACTTTTCTTTTTGCTAATTATGTAATGCCTTATAGCCAGCTAAAATTTGTAACACTTTACAAAGAAATTTTAGTAAAAAAACCAGCACTCAATATAAAGCAAGGTACATTTTACAGTGATATACCACAATACGCAATAAAGGTTGGTAAGAAAGAACCTGATAGTAAAAAAATAGAGAAAGTACTCATCTACGACCAAACAAACCCACTACAAGAAAATACTATAATGGCCGATAGTGGTAAAATGGAAGTTACAAAAGATAATAATTATTTAGCCTTTAATTTAAAAAATGGTAACCGATATCAAGAAAAAGGCATTGTAGGTGATACTGCTACAGAATACATTCGGCTTGAGTTTAAAACATTTAAAAAATTATTTGACCTAAGCACTTTTCAAACATCTAAAGGAAATGAAGATGTGTTTAAAAATAGCCCAAGAATGCTTACGGCAAATCAAATTTCGCACAGGTTAGATACCCTTGTAAAACAAAATGACAGCCTAAATAAAAGCACTAAAAAAAATTTAGTGAACGCCTTACCTTACCTAAGTGATACCTCTGCAATGTGGAAAAAGATTGGTAATATGGTTATTAATAAAAAAGATTCTATTTTCCCCGATAGTGCAAATACAATTTTAATAGACAGGGCATTATCTAAAGCCAGCGAAATAAAAAGTATGCTTGATTTTAGTAGCTTAGATGGTAGCAAAAGAAGAGAAGATTTGGTAAGTTATAAAATAGAATGGCAAAGAAAATATGCTTTTTCACTGGCCTGTATGGTACTGCTTTTTATAGGTGCACCGCTTGGTTCTATTATTCGCAAAGGTGGTTTGGGCATGCCTTTGGTAGTGGCTATTGTATTTTTTCTTATTTTCCATTTGCTTAATGTGTTTGGAGAAAAATTTGTAAAAAGTGGTACTTTAATACCTTTTACAGGTATGTGGATGGCAATTTTTATACTTACGCCTGTAGGCATTTTTCTTACTTACAAAGCCATGAACGACTCACAATTATTTAACAAAGAATTTTATAACAGGGTAAGCAGAAAAATTAAAACCTTTTTGCCTGCAAAAAAACAATTCTAAAAAATATTAATTAAATAAATCTTATGAATAATTATAATAATAATAGTAGAAGAAAATTTATAAAAAATGCTACTAAAACTGTAGCATTATTTACAATTGGGAGTAGTATTAGCAGCCATTTTTTAGCAGCCTGTTCTGTTTCTAAAATAACTACAAAAAATAATAAATTTATAACGGGTTTTGACCAACAGCCACTACCGTATGCTTACGATGCATTGGAAAATATAATAGATGCAAAAACAATGGAAATACATTACAGCAAGCATGCGGCTGGGTATAGCAAAAATTTAAAAGAGGCAGTAATAGAAGAAGCAGTAACTGAAAAAAATCTAATACTTATTTTACAAAATATTTCTAAGTATTCGACTAAAATGAGAAATAATGCTGGTGGGCATTACAACCATGAGTTTTTTTGGCAATGTATGCAACCAAAACATTTGGCAATAGGCAATGGGGCAGTGGGCAATATACCTGATGGTAGAATAGCAAAAGCAATTGATAGAACTTTTGGTTCTTTTGATAATTTTAAAAAAGAATTTGCAGAAGCTGGTAAAGCAAGGTTTGGCAGCGGATGGATTTGGCTATATATTGATGTGAAAGGTATTTTAAGAATAGGCAGTACTGCTAATCAAGATAATCCTTTGATGGATATAAGTAAAATGAACGGTACAAAATTATTGTTAGCTTTAGATATTTGGGAGCATGCTTATTATTTGAAATATCAAAACAAGCGAGCGGATTATATAGAAAATTGGTGGCAGGTTGTAAATTGGAAATTTGTAGAGAGTAGATTATAACTAAGGGTAATCTTAAATTGTCTCAGCCTTTGCAAAACATTTTTCCATTTTGGAAATATGCTATACAAAGGCTGATGGACTAAATAGTTTTATACCTAATCGTAAAACGAAGATAAATAGGAGGTAACCCAAACCGTTCATTTTTCTACTTAAAATTTTGTTAAAAGGTTGGGGGATTTGTTTGCATAATTGTAAAGAAATACTTTGAGTGGAATATTCAGTATATGGTTAACGGAATAATAATTTTTATATTTACTTTTTGGGTTATTAAGCTAATGCATTTTTAACATATTCAATCATAGGATTAAACTTATTAAGCTTTGCTCAATTTTCTTATAAGCAGGTTTAATTAAATCATATTAATTTCGTACGTACATTTAAACAACTAAAAATACTTACATGACAGCGTGGAAAGAATACCAAGAACAACACAAAGACCGTTTTTTAAATGAATTGCTAGACCTACTGCGCATACCAAGTGTAAGTGCAAAAAGTGAGCATAAAGCAGATATGCTTAAATGTGCAGATGTTGTAAAAGCAAGCCTATTGGCAGCTGGTGCAGATACTGTTACCATTTATGAAACAGAAGGCCACCCAATTGTATACGGTGAAAAAATAATAGACCCAAGCAAACCAACTGTACTTGTATACGGTCATTATGATGTGCAGCCAGCTGAGCCGCTTGAGCTTTGGAATAGCCCAGCATTTGAACCAACCATTATTGATGGAAAAATATTTGCCCGTGGCAGTTGCGATGATAAAGGACAATTTTATATGCATGTAAAGGCATTAGAAATTTTGGTAAAAACAAATACACTTACCAATAATATTAAATTTTGTATTGAAGGAGAAGAAGAAGTAGGCTCTCCAAACCTTGGCAAATTTGTATCAGCAAATAAAGAATTATTAAAAGCAGATTGTGTTTTGATAAGCGATACAGCCATGCTAAGCCTTGATACACCAAGTATGGATGTGGGTGTGCGTGGCTTAAGCTATATAGAAGTAGAAGTAACCGGACCTAACAGAGATTTGCATAGTGGTGTATATGGTGGTGCAATAGCAAACCCTATTACCATTTTAGCAAAAATGATTGCATCTATGCATGACGAAAATAATCATATTACCATCCCAGGTTTTTATGATGATGTGGTAAACTCTACCGACGAAGAAAGAGCATTGATGGCAAAAGCACCTTTTAACGAACAGGAGTATAAAGACGAGCTTGGCGTAAAAGAACTGTGGGGAGAAAAAGGATATAGCACAATGGAAAGAACGGGCATAAGACCAACGATGGAACTAAACGGTATTTGGGGTGGCTATATTGGCGAGGGTGCAAAAACTGTACTGCCAAGTAAGGCATTTGCAAAAATATCTGCAAGGCTTGTGCCTAACCAAAGCTCTGAAACTATTACAAACCTTATTATAAATTATTTGCAAAAAATAGCCCCAACAAACGTAACAGTAAAGGCAACCTTGCACCATGGTGGCGAACCCTACATGACTCCAATTGATAGCAAAGGCTACCAAGCTGCGGCAAAGGCAATAGAAACTACATTTGGCAAGCAACCAATACCAGTGCGTGGCGGTGGTAGCATACCTATTTGTAGCTTGTTTGAAAAGGAATTGGGAATAAAAATAATATTCATGGGTTTCGGGCTAGATAGCGATAATCTACATAGCCCTAATGAAAAATACAATATAAAAAACTACTACAAAGGCATTGAAACGATACCATATTTTCATAAGTATTTTACGGAGATGGCGTAAACAAATCTTACATATTTTTTAAAAGCCTTTGCTAAAAACTAAGTAAGTTTAGCAAAGGCTTTTTTGATTGTAGATACCTATAACTCACTTAAAGTTTATAATACCATTTGATTGGTTTGGTAACAAAATAATTGCAAAATGTGGATAATACTTTTACATTATTACAATTTTTATAACAGTTTTGTTGTTTACATTTTATTAATTTCACAATCTCTGTTATCTATTGATTTTTTTAAAAGTTAGTTACCAATTGAAAAATACCATTATGAAAAATTTTATTGTTCGTCCTATTTTAGCACTTGCATTTTTATTTACTTTAATGGCATTTGCGCCAGCTAGCGAAAACTATAGAGGAGTAAAAAAAAGAGCGGTTAAAAAAGTTTTTAGAATAGCTACAACAAACCCATACTATATTATAGTTTCTAAAAAAGATTATGAGCTAAAAGTATTTGATGAAGAAGGCTGGTATGCCACTTACCCAATTGTATTTGGTAGCAAAGACCTTAGCGATAAAATGCGTGAAGGAGATAAAAGAACACCCACAGGTAATTTTAAAGTAGTGCTTAAAAAAGTAAATAAAAAATGGGGGCAAGAATTATTGTTAGATTATCCAAACGAAGAAAGTTATAAAAAATTTAATGAACGCAAAGCAAAAGGCTTGATACCTGCTAATGCCCGCATTGGTGATGGTATAGCTATACATGCTACCCGCCAAAGCGAAGAATGGACAGTAGATAATTTTTATAACTGGACAGATGGATGTGTGTCTGTAAAATATTCTGAAATGCAAGATTTATATGGGTACATACCTGTCGGTACCCCTGTAACAATTAAGCCGTAATTATTTTATTGATTTATAAATATCAAATTCCCATCTCCATAACTCAAAAAACGAAAGTTATTTTGTAGTGCGTAGTGATACATTTTTTTCCAATCATCGCCTATGGCTGCAGCTACAAGTAATAATAAAGTAGAGTACGGTTGGTGAAAATTTGTAATAAGCATACTGGCAATTTTAAAGCGATAACCAGGTGCTATTATTATTTGTGTTTGGGTAAAAACCGTTGACTTATTATTCTTTTGCATCCACAAAAGCAAACTGGTTAATGCTTCCACAGCTGTTAATGTAGTTGCAGAAAGGGTTTCGTACACTTCCCATTGTTGCAAACTTATATTGTCTAGCAATTTATTCTCGTGCACTTTTACACCCATCCAATACAAAGACTCTATCGTACGAAGTGAGGTAGTACCCACTGCTGCAATATTTCCAATATTATATTTTATATTTTCAATGGCTTCATACGATACATCAATATACTCTGCATGCATTTCATGCTCCGCCATAGTAGCAGCTTTTACAGGCTTAAATGTACCTGCCCCCACATGTAAGGTTACATAAGTTTTTTTAATATTTTTTGCAGCTAGTTTTGTAAAAATATTTTCAGAAAAATGTAGACCAGCGGTAGGTGCTGCTACAGATCCATCAAGCTTAGCAAATATTGTTTGGTATCTGCTTGTATCTTCTTTATCAGTATTTCTTTTTATGTAAGGCGGTAGTGGTACTTTGCCAGCAACTTCTAGTATTTCAGCAAATGTAAAATGGCTGGGTTGCCAGTAAAATTCTATAATAAAAGATTCTGTTATTTTTTTTAATTTTTTTGCAAAAAGTCTTACCTCTATTTCTTCAATGATTATTTTAGTTTCTAAAATTTCATCTTTCCATTTTGCAGCACCGCCCACTAGGCATTTCCATTGCGACGGCTCTCTACTACTCATTACTGTGCTATATTCTTGTATATTTCCATAAGGTTCTAAGCAAAAAATTTCTACAGTAGCACCTGTTGTTTTTGTAAATTTTAACCTAGCATTTATAACTTTTGTATTGTTAAAAATCATTAATGTATTTGCAGGTAAGCATTCGTCAATATTCGAAAAAGTAGTTTCACTTATTACTCCATTTTTATACAACAACAATTTAGATGCATCTCTTTGTGCAAGCGGATGCATTGCAATACGATTGCTTGGTAAATCGTATCCATAATCATTTATAGAAATTTGTTGTGGTTTCATTATTTAGGTAGAAAAGCAGCTATTTCTTTTGTCCATTTTAAATTTTCATTTTCACAAAGAGATTGGTGACCAGAACTATCATAAACAACCAATTTTTTTGTGGCAGTAATATTTGCAAAAATCTCGTCTATTTCTTTTTTAGAAACTCTTGTGTCATTTTTACCCCATTGCAATAATACTGGGCATTTTATTTTTTTTACATATTCAGTTGGTTTCATACTAAAGGCCCAAAAACCATTTTCTACTCCTCCCCAAAAGGTGAGTAAAGTAGCTATGGGTTGTGCAGGCAGCCCCATCATTTTTACTCTGCCTGAAACTGCCTCGGGCAATGTGCCAAAGGGCATCTCTAAAATAATTGATGAGGGTGTAATGTCATAATCATTCATGGCTTTTGTAATGCTAGATGCCCCCAAGGAAATACCATACAACACAATATTTTTTGTGCCAATACTTGAAATATAATCGTAACTGGCTTTTATATCTTCGCCCTCATAAAAACCAATGCTACATCTATTTCCCGTGCTATTGCCATGTGCCCTAAGGTCTACCATAAGCGTACTATAACCCTGTTTTTGAAACTCACTTGCCTCAGCTATCATATCAGATTTTTTGCGTGCATGCCCATGAAACATGGCTACACAACCTTTTTCGTTTGGCACTTTGCTATACCATGTATCTAGTATGGTTTTATCGGCAGTAGTTATTTTTACTGTATTAAAAGTACTATCTGGCGCAATGTTTTTTTGCTTTACCATGTTATAACCAAAAAGCATTTCTTTGGTTTTATCCCAACCTGTTTTATCTTTTTCTGCTACTATGGTTACTTGCCCTTCATCGTAATGGTGGGTAAATTTATAAGCATGAAACATTACTACAATATTTAAAAAAACAAATAAGCCTATAACAATTTTAAGCAGTATTTTTAGTAATTTTTTCATGCTGTAAATATAATAAGTAAATTGTTTTTTAATTGAAAGAATGAATCCAACAATAAAAATATTTATGATCAATCAATTTAACTGCACCTCCAAAATTTTCTAAACTATTAATGCTAATTCTAATAAAACAATGCTTTATGCTAAATTATTATTGAATGTTTAAGACATCCGCTATCATATTAAAAACGACCAAGTACGGGGAGACAAGCCTTGTTGTAACTGCATTTACAGAGCTTTTTGGTGTGCAAACTTATATAGTGAATGGCGTACGCAGCAGTTCAAAAAAAGGCTTAAAAGCATCTTTGTACCTGCCTGCATCGGTAGTAGAAATTGAAGTGTATCACAATGAAAAAGCTACGCTGCATCGCATACGAGAGTGTAACCGCAAGCATGTATTTATGCAAGTGCTTAGTGACGTAGTAAAAAATAGCATTGCTGTTTTTATGATGGAGCTGATGTATAAATTACTAAAACAACCAGAACAAAATACAGATCTTTTTTATTTTTGTGAAGATGCATTGGTACAATTAGAAGTAGCACCTCCAAATGTTACAGCCAATATACCCTTATTTTTCACATTGCACTTAAGTCATTTTTTTGGTTTTAAAATAGATGATAATTACTCCGAAGAAAACTGCATTGTAGATTTGCAAGAAGGTAATTTTATTGCTGAAAGGCCCCATCATACTCATTTTTTAAGCGGAGAAAACGCATTACTTACCTCAGAGATATTAAAAATGATGATGCCAGCAGAATTAAGCCAGCTAAAAATGAATAAACTAAAACGCAGAGAATTGCTAGCAAAGTACATGGATTATTATGCATTGCACATTAACGAATTTGGAATAATGAAGACGCTAATGGTGATGCAAGAAGTACTGTAGATGCAGTTAACAGTTGACAGAGGTTAATTTATGAAGCTCTTGAATTTTTGAAATAATTTGAAAATAGAAATAACGTATTTAAACCAAAAGTTAACTGATATGTAATTAATTTTATGACACAATTATATTGTTGGCCTCAATTTTTAAAGACTTTACAAACAATCAAAAAAATTGAATTTGATGGAAAAAACTTACAATTTAAGACAAGCAACGAACTATGACATTGAAGGTGTGCTCGAATTACAAAGTAAATATTTGATTTCAAATTTGACAGATATTGAAAAAAAAGAAGGATTTGTAACAACACCTTTTACCGTTTTACAAATAAAAGATATTATCCAAGAACAAGGACTTTTAATTGCTGTACAAGACAACAAAATTGTTGCATATGTGTATGCTGGTAGTTGGACATATTTTAGTCAATGGGCTATTTTTCCATTTATGACAAACCGGTTTAAAAACTTAACATTTAAAGAAACAATAATTTCAACGACAAACAGTTTTCAGTATGGTCCAATTTGTATTGATAAAGAATTTAGAGGAACAAGTCTTTTGAAAGATATTTTTGAGTTTATGAGGATAAAATTTCAGGACAAATATCCGATTAGCATAACCTTTATTAACAAAATAAATGAACGGTCTACCAAAGCACATTTAGATAAGTTAAAGTGGACGGTTATTGACAACTTTGAATTTAACAATAATAATTTTTTGATGCTTGCATTTGATATGAACGTTAGTGTTTTAGAACAATAATTGTTGACAATTTCATTAGAACAACAAGATTTGACACCAATTAAAAACTGCCACCAACATGGGTTTGTGGTAATTTGTGCGTACGGAATAACAATGGGCATTTGTAAATCCATCAAGCCTTTGATTGATCAGAAGTATATTTATTTAGCTTTCCATTCTTATCTTCAACATTAGTATTTCAATTTGTCTTCGGTTGTAGACAGGCGTAATTACAATTCCCAAACTTCGCCAATCCTTATCCATAAGGTGCAATTATTGTAATCAATTTTCCAGCATTAAGCAACGTTTCTTCCATTTAAGATTTCATATATTCTTGTTTGAGGTATTTTTAAATCTTTAAAAAACCTCAATGCTGAAATATTCATTTCTGCCAAAAATGCTTTTTTAAAATTTCACCTAACTGTATGATTTTCGTTTTTATAAATGTTTAAATAAATCTAAAACTTTTTTCATCATTTATCAAAATAATTCCGCTCATTTTCCCCTTCTCAAAACTACCATATAAATCGTCTATTCCCAATGCCCTTGCACCATTTATAGTAGCCCATTTCAATATTTTTTCTAATGAAATTGTAGGAAAGTTTTTTTGTATTGTTTTTATTTCTTCAAAAATATTGAGCTGTGTATTGCTTGCGTAGCTATCTGTACCCAGTACAATATTGCAATTGTTTTTCAACAATATTTCTACTGGTGGCAAAGTGTTTTCTATATACAAATTTGCATTTGGACAAAGGCAAAAATATATTTCTTGCAAAGATGTAAATTGTTTTACAAACAAAATATCAGTTTCGCTTGTGAAGCTATTGTGTACCGAAATTATTTTTTTAGCATTGCTCAATAGTGGCAGCCAATGTTGTAAACTACTTTTTGCATTTGGGGTAAAAAAGGAAATGTCTATTCCCAATGTTTCATATAATTTTAAAAAATCTCCCGTCTTGTTTTGTAGAAAATTATTTTCGGTAAGCGTTTCTTGATTGTGAATACTAAGGGTTTTACCATGAGCGTTTTCATTTATTAATTCAAATAATTTTTGGGAAACGGAGTATGGCGCATGGGGAGAAAAAGCTCCCCTAAATACCTCCGAAGGTGGAACTTTGGAGCCCGTATAAACTGAAGTTTGTAATTGGTTTGAAAATTCTGTTATAATTTTTTTTCCATTTTCAAATCTTATGTCAGCTATATCTTCCGAAAAACCACTTATCTCTATAAAATTGTGCCAATATATTTTACTGCTTTGCTTTAGTAAAACAGAATCGGTGGTATTACAAATATCGCCTACAGCTACGGTGCCACTGTTGTACAACTCATGGGCTGCTAGTTTCATGGCATCTTGTTTTATTTCGTCAGTAGCAACTCTTAGTTTTAAAATGTCGAGTATAAAATTTACCAAGCCTGTATGCTTTGCAATGGCGTTTTTTAGGTGGCTCAATTCTATATGGCAGTGCGCATTTACAAATCCTGGGCATATTATACCGTCTACATATTGTACATCTTCGCCTGCCTCTTTCTCATTTACAATGGCTTCTATTGTGCCATTGGCTAGGGTTATGAGTACTTTATTTTCCCCTACAAATTGATAGCCATCAAAAATATTATTACCTTTTATTTTTCTGTATTGCATAGTAATTTGATAAAACGTAATTTTGCAGTCAATTTCACGCAAAGATGCTAATAGGACAAAGTTCGCAAAGATTTTTTGAAATTTTTTTAAATTAAGATTAGGAATTAAGTTTGAGTTTTTATCTAAATACTAATATCTCAATACTAATATCTCATAACCAATATCTCAATACTAAATACTATATGCTTGATAAATTAGATGCAATAAAAGCAAAGTTTGACAACCTAAGCGTAGCACTTACCAATCCTGAAATTGTGAGTGACAACAAGCGTTTTAGTACTTTGAGTAAGGAGTACAGGGGGTTGGAAAAAGTGGTGCTTGCCCGCAATGCATACATAAAAACGTTAGGCGATATTGAGTTTAACAAAGAAGTGCTTGGAAGCGATGATGCAGAAATGCGGGAGATGGCAAAGCAAGAACTCCCCGAGCTAGAAACACTGAAAACAGAGCAAGAAAAAGGATTGAGGAATATGCTTATTCCCAAAGACCCATTTGATGAAAAAAATGCGATTTTAGAAATACGTGCAGGCACTGGGGGTGATGAAGCATCATTATTTAGTGGTGATTTGCTACGGATGTATTTAAAATATTTTGAAAAGCAGGGATGGAAAGCTACGTTACTAAGTGAAAGCGAAGGAACTGTAGGTGGCTACAAAGAAGTACAAGTGGAGGTAACGGGTGATGATGTATATGGCTTGCTAAAATTTGAAAGTGGCGTGCACCGAGTACAACGAGTGCCAGATACGGAGGGTAGTGGGCGTGTGCATACGAGTGCTGTAACGGTAGCGGTAATGCCTGAGGCAGAAGAAGTGGATGTGGAAGTAAAAGATAGCGATGTAAAGATGGAAACAGCACGTAGTGGAGGTGCTGGTGGGCAAAACGTAAACAAGGTAGAAACAAAAGTTTTTCTTACGCACAAGCCTACAGGTATAGTGGTAATGTGTCAAACAGATAGAAGCCAGCTAGGTAATAGGCTTAAAGCAATGGAAATGCTGCGTACTAGATTATACGAAGCCGAAGTAAAAAAGGTAGAAGAAGCTACAGCACACTTACGCAAAAGTTTGGTGAGTACAGGAGATAGAAGTGCAAAAATAAGAACTTATAATTTTCCACAAGGGCGTGTAACAGACCATAGAATAGGTATGACTGTGTATAACCTAGATGCAGTGCTAAATGGTGAAGTGGGTGAGTTTATAGAGGCATTGCAGTTTGCAGAAAATGCGGAGAAGCTGACGGGGTAGAATTTTGTTACAAGCTGCATTACATAAAAAAGCCCTTGTAAAAGATATTTTACAAGGGCTTTTTTCGTAACATTATTCTTAAGGCTTGTTAGGGTAAACCCAAGCACCTAATGCTTGAGTACCGGTGCCACCAGTAAAACCTCTTGCTGCTAATGTATATATTCTATCAGTTAATAATATCTGTGCAGATGTGGTATACAAAGTTGCACCAGTAGCTGCGTTATTAAACAAAAAAGTGTAAGTACCTGGGTCTATTTCTATAAATTTTTCTAAACTTACATTTAAAGCCTGGTCATTAAAACTACGTGCTGTAAATAGCTTACTAGCGTTACTTTGAATCACTACATCTAATGGTACAGTATTAGGTGAGAAATTAAAAAAGCGAATTTTTACTCTGCCTGCTGTTGGTGGCGTTAAATCATCATTTACAATTACTGCTTTTAATTTTACTGCTGAATCTATTAAAAAAGTAGAATAAACTGATTCATCAATTAAATCTTTGGCAACAGCCGCTCTTTGAGTGCTAAAGCCATTTACATTGTAGGAAATAGTTGAGCTTGTTTTTGGTTCAATTGTATAATAAGGTAGTGTATACCGAACAGTACCAACCGCAGTGGAATAACCTACCCCAGTGGCAACTATATTTCCATTAATTGAAAAATCTACAGCAGAAGTATTTGGGGAAAGTGGTACAAATAATACCTGCGCTATTGTTGTCTCTGGGTCTTTTTTTTACATCCAGGTAAGAAAATAAATGTACTTATAACTAAGAAAAAAGAAAATTTTAATGATTTTGACATAATTATTTATTAACGATTAATATATATTGTTGCTGAATTTGTTTTTGCTGTTACATTAGTTTTCCCTCTTACAGCTATCGTGTACATTCTAAGTGGAGCAGGTGAAAAACCCGGTAATACAGCTCCAATTGGTATCGCATTTAGGTAATTAACGGTGCTTCCTTTTTTTCTTAATTCGAAAGTATCACTTAGAATTGGAATAGGCAATTGCACCCAGTCACTAACTTCCTTATGGCTTATGTTAGTTATAATTTCATTATTTTCTCTCCTACTAAAAATGCTAAATGTATCAGTTGGATTATTGTTCATTGAAAAATTAGCAAATCTTATTTTATAGGTTTCCAATTTAGGGTCTACTAACAAATCTTCTTTTATTGTAACTTTTAAAGCTGGAACAGTATCTCCAATATATAAACTATAAAACTTCCCTTTTTCAAGTGTCGATGAAAAGGTAGCCAATGTATCACCACTTAAAAATTTAGGCACATTGGGCACTACCGTTAAATCCATTCTAGCATTTATAATATCAAATTTAATAAGCCCGCTAGGTATGTTGCCGTATACATTAGTTGTAGGCCATGGGCTACCATAACTAAGTGCTAGTCCATTAAGTTTTTGCCCATTAGCATATATAAAAACCTGTGGGCCAGTAGTTAAATTTGTAGCTGTAGGTATTTGCGGAGTATTGCCAGCAAAAACTTGTATTATTTTTATATTCGTACTTGCATTAGAGTCTAAATAAACCCACTTATTATTATCTTCAATTAAGTCTTTGTCCTTCTTTTTACAACTGTATATTCCAATAATAGAAATACAAATTAGTGTAGCAATTATTTTAATAATTTTCATTTTATAATTTTAAGTGTAAATTATGGTAAAGTAAACCAAACTTTTTTGGTGTGAAAATCAGGGTTAAATCCTCCAACTCTTGTAAGCGCTTCAATATTCCATAGGTATTCAGAGTTATACCTCGGCCTTAGCCTTTCAGCTAATTTGCCACCATTATCAGGAAATAAATTTACAATATTCAATCTTGTAAATGATGGGTAAATTACATTTTCATCGTAATTATATCTTCGCATATCCACCCAGTTTTCTACAAAGCCCCAACCCCACAGCGATAAATATTTTTGACACATAATGTGTTTTAAAGTAAGCCCAGATGCTGGTGGAACAAAATTTACATCAGCTAAATACGCAGCCCTTTCAGCAGCTGGTATTGGCACATTTGTCATAGCTGCTGGTGAAGCTGTACCCGTTGCGTTTAGGTATCCAAAAAAATGGGTATTTAGCATATCAAAATGCCCATTAACACCATTTACATAAGCAGTTCTAGCATTTGTTAAATCACCCTTTAAAAAGTATGCTTCAGCTCTTAATAACTGCATTTCGCTATAGGTCATTATAGGGAATTTACTGTCATTTCTAAAAAAAGTTCTAGCACCACTATCCAATCCTAAACCAGGTCCAGATGTTTGCCCAACTACTCCCCATAAACTTGGCACTCTAGTATCATTTGCTACAGGCGTAGCCGGATTATCTACAAATTTGCCAGAAATAATACCATTATAAGTACCGTTAGGGGATGGACGAAACATGTATTTTAATCTAGGGTCATTGGTTGTATTTCCGTAAACTAATCCAGGGGTTGTAGTATTACCTATAAGCATGTTTATAGCAAATTGAGAAACCCTAAACTGTGCCAGATTATTTCTTCTCGGTCCAAAAAAGTTTTGTGCTGTAGCATCTGGAAAAGCCATATTAAATTGTACCATAGCATCATCATTTGTAGAGGCCATGGCAAGATTAGTGTATTTGATAACACTATCAACTTCTTTAGTTAAGTAACTACTTTTTTTTGAGTAACGATGATAAATCCTAGCCTTTACGCCATTTACAAACCTTACCCAACGGTTTTGATTTCCTTTAAAAAAATAAAAATCACCATCTGCTAAAGTAGAAGTTGGCATATCGGCAGCCTTAGCCCAGTTTAACAAAGCAGAGTCACAGTATCGCAATGCAGTTTCATAAGCTACGTTTTGTTCATCATAATCAAAAGAAAGCCTTCCTTTTTCAAAAGCTTGTTTTACAGGAGTTTCTCCATGCACATCTGCAAGAGATACCCAGCTCCATGCGTTTAAAGAAAAAGCAGCAGCAATGTAATCGTACTTGCCAGTATTTCTACTAGAGTCTATCATATCTATAATATTAAAACCCATGTTCCAATAATGCGTCCTCCATATTTCTCCTCCAAAATCGCTACCAGCACTATAACCATGTCTTTCAGCATTTAATGAGGCTGCATTTAATGTAGTACCGTTTGGAACTTGACAAAAATTTTGGGTGTAAAATCCTATTGCCCTTGCATCAAAAGCTATACCTCTATGCATAGAAGATATGCAAGATTGTAAAACTTGCTCTGGTTGGGCATAAGTAGGTAGATTAGGGTTTTTATATGCATCATCTAAATACTTTTTGCAAGAGCTAGATAGAATAATAAAGGTTATTAAAAATATTATTATCTTTTTCATATTGTAATTATTTTCCGTTTTTAAATGAAATTCTTATTCCCGTATTAATTCCTACTGGTGTAGCAGTTGCTCCTAAATCAATTGCAAATGCTCCAACACCGCCAGATGCTGGTGTGGTTCCATTTGATGCTGGGTCAGGCCCAGAATAATTTGTAATTATAAATAAGTCGGTACCAGTTACAAATATTGATGCAGAAGAAAATATTTTTAAAGTATTTAATATTTTTTTACCAAAATTGTAACTAAGTGTAACATCTCGTAATCTTAGCCAATTTACATTCTTCTCAACAAAATCTACAGCGTAAGTCCTTCCTTGGTAGTAATCATTTTGAAAGTATGGATTAATTGCAATTGTATTTTTGGTAGGTGTAGCACTGTTTTGTAACCCATCTTGTAATACTCCTGGTATTATTCTTGGAGTTTCTCTATCCAATGTTCTTTTGCTTAATCCACTTATCACAAGTTGTTGTTCTGTACCATTTAATACATCTCCGCCTTGTTTCCAATCTAGCGTAAACGATAGTTTTAGTCCTTTGTAAGCAAAACTATTTACTATACCCATTGCAAAGTCAGGATTTCTATCCCCAATATTTACATAATTTGGGTCTACTTCTGGGTAGCCATTACTAGGATTTATTAAAATATCACCTTTATCATTTCGCAAATAATTTTGCCCGCCAATAGTAGTTGTTGGTTGGTCTCTGTATAAGCTAGCTCTGTAACCTACAAGCCAAGTATCAGAATTATAAAATTCTGGTAATGGTAATCTCGTTACTTTATTAGCCATTTTATTGAAGTTAAACGAAGTGTTCCAACTTAAATTTTTCTTTTTCAACCAATCTATACCGAGTGAAATTTCAAGCCCTCTATTGTACAAATCAGCTATGTTTGAGGTATATAAAATAAAACCAGTAGCATAACTTGGTCTTGCATTTGCAGCTATAGAATTTTTGATATCTGTGTTGTATACCGCTATATCTAATTTTACCTTATTATTAAAAAGTTTTAACTCTGTTCCTAATTCAATAGTAGTTTGTTGCTCTGGAAATAAATCGGGATTATTTGCCCCAAAGCCATAAGAATTTCCATAACCATTTGTACTACCTACAGCGTTTGTATAAACTGATTGGTTAGCATAAGGAAATGAGCGTTTACCCGTTTTTGCATAAGATGCTCTTAATCTTCCTAATGTTAAAATTTTGTTTTTTGGGATAAACTCACTAAAAACAAAACTAGTATTAATTGAAGGATAAAAATAAGAACGCTTATCTGTAGGGAATTCTGCTAACCAGTCATTACGAGCCGCTGCTGTTAAATAGAGGAAATCTTTGTATCCTAAATTTAATTCTGCAAATGCACCAATACTTCTTTGTATTGTTAAGGTATCTCTCCCTTGCGTTCTACTATTTAATCTTTTTAAGGTAGATGAATAGCCATCTATTCTTAAATCTTTTGCAGCCAAATTTCGTACTGCATCAAAAAGACTATCACCAAACGTTGCAAAAGTAGTGGTTGTTCTATCATCAAAAGATTGTCCAACAAGTAGCTTCACACTTAAATCTCCAAATTTCTTTTTAGCAGTTACTAAAAAATTTGAATTGTATGATTGAAACTTACTACTATATTCTTCCATTCTGCCACCAACCGTAAAAAAGTTAGCAGACTCTCTGTCGTAAATATAGCCACCTCTTTGAGTGTAAGCATCTGTTGCTAACCTCAAGTCAAAATTTAACCAATCCGTAGCCTTGTAGGTAATATTCGTATTAAAAGTAAATCTATTAGAAATATCAAAATTTTTATTTCTCGTTACTTCAAAATATGGATTATTATCTTCTGCATTATTATCAACACCAAGATTTTTTGATATTATCCTTCTACTTCCCGAAACATTTTGCCATTTTCTAGCGTCATCATCTAAAGGCCATCTTAACAAGCTTAAATAATAACCACCAGTACCTCTAAAAGCTTTTCTATTATATTGATTATAAAATGCAGCAGTTGTAGAGATTTCGACTTTGTTAGAAGCCTTAGTAGTTAAAGTAATACGTGCATTTATTTTTTCGTTACCAGAGTTTGGTATTACTCCCTCTTGGTTATAATATGAAAAATTTGCTCTAATACCAGTATTTCTAAAGCCTCCTTCCAATGTTAAGCTATGTTTAAAAGATTTTCCTACATTAAAAAAATTTCTTGGATTATCATAAAATTTAGTTCCAACAGCATATTTTGGTCCAAAAAATGAACGAGTAGTATTTATTGGACTGCCATTAAAACCATTATCGTATACTTTTTGTACATCATGAAACCTAGTAATTTGTTCCCATCTAAAATTATTATCATAAGAAATTTTTAGCTTTTGAGCTTTTGCTCTTTTGGTGGTTATTATAATTGCACCATTTCCAGCTTCTACTCCATAAAGTGCAGCACCCTCGGGCCCTTTTAAAACGGTTATGCTTTCAATATCTTCTGGGTTAATATCTGCTGCTCTATTTGTAAAATCATTAGTTCTGTTAGGACCATCACTCCCAAGTTTGCTTTGGCTAAATACACTATTATTTAGCGGTACACCATCTAAAATAATAAGTGCACTATTATCTCCTCCTATTGAATTAAAACCACGCAATACAATTTGTGATGATGAACCTGGCGCACCACTTGTGGAGTTAACTGTAACACCTGCAACCTTACCTGTTAATGCGTTTGCCCAATTATCTCTTTGGGTTTCTGCTACAGCCTCACCTGTAATATTTTGTGCTGCATGCCCTAATGAGCGATTATCTTTTTTTACTCCAAAAGCAGTTACAACCACTTCGCCTAAGTCGGTTCTTTTTCTTATAAGTCTTATGTTTCGTTTTTCTGCACTTATTGTAACTTCCTGTTTTGAATAATCAACAAATGTAAAAATTAATGATTGTCCCAATTCAGCTGCAATTGAGTAGAAACCCTCTTTGTTTGTTTTAGTAACTTTTTTAGTGCCCTTTACTGCAACTGTTACATTTGGTAATAAATTATTGTCATCATCACCTGTTACTACGCCTGTTACTAATTGTCCAATACTGGTAAACGGTGCAAGAAAAGAAAGCACTACAAATAATTTCAATGCATACTTTATCATAATTATATATTTTGGTATATACAAAGTACCACTAATTTTTAATATAAAAAAATGTTAAAAATTTTTTTTAGAAAGGGTTTGTAATTTTTGAAAAAAATAAAATAAGTAGTGTTGTTAGTTATTAAGTTTTTAAAAATTGCAGGTTTAGTTATGTATTTTTTCATATAAATTTAAAGTTTATAAAATTATCCCCCTCACCCTTCATTTTTACCGCTCACATAAAACCCTTCCAACCTCTTCCATGCAAAAAACTTTTACTTTAATTTCACCAAAAAATAATATTAATAAATATGAAGAAAATACTATTATTATGTATGGCAATTGCAGTAGTAATTACAATGCAAGCACAGCAACAGCTAATGATGCCAAACAATATTAAAAAGGCATTTACTAATAATACCAGAAGTGCAGATGGGCAGCCTGGCAATAAGTATTGGCAAAATAAAGGTAAGTATACAATCAATATTTCACTTACGCCACCAAGCAAAAGAGTAGAGGGTACTGAAACAATTGTATATACCAACAACAACCCAAAACCATTAAGTAGTGTAGCTTTAAAACTTATATTGAATATACATACGCCAGGTGCTGTAAGGCAGGGTACAGTTTCTAGTGATTATCTTACAGAAGGAATTATTATAGACGAATTTAAACAAAATGAAAAGATAGCCACTATTGCAAAAGCAAATGGGCAAACCACACAGTTTGTAAAACTTGCACAACCGCTTAAAACAGGCGATAGCATTACCCTTAAATTTAAATGGCATTACGACCTTAGTGAGCAAAGTAATAGAGAGGGCAAGCTGGATAGCACTAGTTTTTACTTGGCTTATTTTTACCCCCGCATAGCTGTTTGTGATGATGTGCATGGCTGGGATTTTATGGACTTTACAGATGCACAAGAATTTTACAACGATTTTAATGATTATGAAGTAGGTATTACAGTTCCTAAAAATTTTATAGTGTGGGGTACGGGAGATTTGACCAACGCTGCCGCTGTATTACAAGCCTCTTTTTTAACAAAATATAATAGCAGTTTCAAAAAAGATTCAGTTGTGAAAATTGTAACTCCAAAAGATTTGCAAGCAAAAAATATTACTACACAAAATGCTACAAATACTTGGAAGTTTAACAGCAAACATATAACCGATGTAGCCTTTTGCATAAGCGACCACTATGTGTGGGATGCCACAAGTATTGTGGTAGATAAAAAAACGGGAAGAAGGAGTAGCTGCCAATCTGCATATATATTTGGTGCAGGCAAGTTTAGCAATCAAGCAAAAAATATACAACATTCTCTAGATTGGTATAGCAATAACTGGCCTGGTGTGCCATATCCATTTCCTAAAAGTACCATTATACAAGGCTCTGCAGATATGGAGTACCCTATGATGGCTAATGATAGCCCACAGGATGATGATGCTTTACAACGTTTTATTGCAGAGCATGAAGTGGGGCATAGTTATTTTCCTTTTTACATGGGTATAAATGAACATAGATATGGATATATGGATGAGGGCTGGACAACGGCTTTTGAAAACTTAATAGGCATTGCAGATATAGGCAAAACAGAAGCGGATGATTTTTTTAAACAATTTAGGGTAAATGGCTGGGCTAGTAATCCAAGCGATGAAACACAAATACCCGTTATTACGCCTGTAAATATTTTGAGCGGAGAGGCAATGGGGCACAATGAGTATGGTAAACCTGCACTTGCATACCTTGGTTTAAAAGATATGCTAGGGGATGTTGTTTTTAGAAAAGCCTTGCATGGTTTTATGGACAGGTGGAATGGTAAACACCCTATACCTTGGGATATGTTTAATAGTTTTAGTAACCTCAGTGGCAAAGACCTTGCATGGTATTGGAACAGTTGGTTTTTTACTAGTGGGTATATGGATATTGCACTTGATAAAGTAACGCCTTCTGCAAATGAATATGCACTTGTTGTAAAAAATATTGGTGGTTTTGTAGTGCCAATAAATGCATTGGTAGAATATGATGATGCAAGTAAGGATACCATTCATTTTACCGCAGCTATTTGGGAGAAAGACCAATTGCAAACTACCATAAACATTGGTACGAAAAAGAAAATAAAAGAACTAAAATTAGATGGAGGTATTTTTGTTGATGCTAATACAAAAAATAATAGTTGGTCTAATAAGAATGCTGTTGTAACCCCTGCACAAGAAGCTGCTAGTGCAGTAAAAATGGGAGCAATAAGTACAAATGATAAAGCATTAGATAAATATGTAGGCACTTACTCTTCTACCAAAGTACCATTAAAAATAACCTTTACAAAAGAAGCAGATAAGCTATTGGCGCAAGCTACAGGGCAAGAAAAATTTTATTTGGAGTATAAAGAAATAGATACTTACATTTTTGAAGAGGGTGGAATTGAAGTAGTTTTTAATACAGCTAAAAATGAATTTACATTGAAACAAGGTGGTGGAAGTTATCTTTTTACAAAGGATAAATAATTGTTTATTAATCCCCGACGACTGGTTATCACCCGTTAGCAGTTTTGATAAAAATTTATAAAAATAAAAATATTGAAAGTTAAGGAACTAGTTTACGTTGGATATTTAAAATTTTCGAAAACCCTGACGGTGGCTTTTAAGCCCCGTCAGTTGTTTAAACGGAAGTCTCTATTTTGTTGTAAAATAAATTTTTTACAAAACTGCTGAATAATTGTTCCGACCTTTCGGAAGGTTAAAAAGAGCCATCAGAGTTTACGGATGTACATCTATTAAATAAAAAAAAATCCAATGCAACATTGTTAAAACAAGCTTGTCATTATAATTTGAATAAGCTCTCTAAAACTAAAAAACCCAAAAATGAAATTGTTGCAACTTTTTTTAATGTCCTTGTATGCCAGTACCTGCATACATGCACAAACAATGACCACACGCCCACAGGTAGATGCAAAAAAAGTAGCAAAGGCAATAAAGATAGATGGTAAGTTAGATGAAGCAGCTTGGAAAGATGCTACCCTTATAAAAGATTTAGTAGAATTTAGACCCACCCCTTTTAAACAAGAAGCTAATATAAGTAGAACTGAAACGTTTATAATGTACAACAATGAAGGTATTTATTTTGGTGGTAAATGTTATGAGCAAACAATAGATAGTATTACAAGAGAATTAGTAGGTAGAGATGGTTTTGGCAACAATGATTTTATTGGAATATCTTTTGATACTTATAAAGACAATCAAAATGGTTTTGAATATTTTTTAACACCACTTGCAGAGCAGTTTGATGCAAAAATATCTGTAGGAAATAATAACAATGGCGGAGAAGATTTTAGCTGGAATGCAGTGTGGGAAGGCAAATGTGTAATAGAAAAAGATGGCTGGAGTTTTGAAATGTTTATACCATTTTCTGCCATACGATTTGGAAAAGCGAAAGAACAAAACTGGGGATTAAATGTTTTTAGAAGAAGGGTAAAAACTGGACAACAATACGCTTGGGCCAGTATAAACCCACTCATAAATGGTGCACTTACGCAAGAAGGTTTTTGGAATGGCATTACAGATATTAAGCCTCCTATTCGGCTTCAATTTTCACCCTACATTTCTTATTATGCAACAAGCTTTAGTAAAGTAGCCCCTGGCGAAAAAAAAGTAGTACAACAAGTAAATGGTGGTATGGATGTAAAATATGGCATCAACCAAGCCTTTACTTTAGATATGGCATTGATACCAGATTTTGGGCAGGTTCAAACAGATAATAGGGTTTTAAATTTGAGTCCATTTGCGATTCAGTTTAATGAACAGAGACCTTTTTTTACAGAAGGTACTGAGTTGTTTGGCAAAGGAGATTTATTTTATAGCAGAAGAATAGGTAAAGAGCCATCACAAACTGGTGGGGTATATAATTATAATGAAGAAAACACCATAAAAGACCCAAGGGAAACAAAGGTTGTAAATGCTACCAAAATAAGTGGTCGCATGCAAAACGGATTGGCTATTGGGTTTTTAAATGCAGTCACGCTGTCTCAAAATGCAGTAGTACAAAATAAAATTACAATGCAAGAAAGAGAAATTGAAACATTTCCGCTTACAAACTACAATGTACTGGTGCTAGATAAAACGCTAAAAAACAATAGCAGTATAAGTTTTGTAAATACTAGCGTAATAAGAAGTGGTAATCCTTACGATGCCAATGTATCTATGGCTTTAATAGATTTAAACGATAAAACAAATACCTGGAATGTAGGAGGCAAAGTAGGTATAAGTTATTTACAAGGCAACGGAATATTTTTAAATGACGGCACAAGCACTAAAGAAAAAACAGGCTATACACAAAGTATTTATTTTGGCAAAACAAGTGGAAAATTTAATTTTAATGTATACAGTGATTTTACAAATGCTAAGTTTGACAAAAACGATATTGGCTATCAACAGAATAATAATTTTTTTGAAAATGGATATTATTTAAGCTACAACATTAACAAACCCAAGGGATGGTACAATAGATTAGGAGGGAATATAAATGGTTATATAAGCATGCTTGCCACACCCATAGACCCCCTAAAGCAAGATGGACATAAGTTTCAAGAATTTTTTAATGCTATCAATTTTTTTGGGCAAACGAAAAGCCTTTGGCAATTTTATACCAATATAAATTACAGGGTAAACGAAAATGATTATTATGAGCCTAGAGAATACGGTAGAGTTTTTAAACGAGCAAGCCGTTTTAATTGGTATTTTAATATAAATAGTAATGATGCTAAAAAGTATTCTTTTGGTCCTGAGTTTGGTTTGCAAATTGGAACCCAGTTTGAAGGTACAAGAAATTATCAAATGGGTTTATACCATAAAGTAAGGCTTAATCAAAAGTTTTCTGTTGAACATAATATCAATTTTTCTATCAATAATAACCAAGCGGGCTTTGGCAAATTTTACAATAATGATATTTTGTTTACTAGGAGAAATACCAGAATTATACAAAATAGTATCACTGCAAAATATAACTTTACAAATAAAATGGGTATTACGTTTAATGTTCGTCATTACTGGAGTGGTGTAAACCCGCAAGAAGTTTTATTGTTAAATACAGCAGGGTATCTAGATAAATTTAGTGGAACAGTAACACCAGCTTCGTTAGCGCAAAATTATAATTCATTTGCTTTAAACATGGTGTACACATGGCAAGTAGCCAATGGCAGTTTTTTAAACATTGTATGGAAAGATGAGGCAGATGAATTTGTACGTGCAAATTATGAACAAAACTATTTTAAAAATATAGGTAGAAGTTTTGCAGTAAATAACGCAAATACTATCTCTGTTAAATTAATATATTTTTTAGATTACTTAAATTTGAGAAAAAGAAAATAATTGTATGGAATACGAAGTACAAGGGCACACCAAAAAAATATATA
>JANXOQ010000183.1 GCA_025357775.1 Ferruginibacter sp.
ATAGAGGTTATGTTGGCAAAACAGTGTATGAGCAGACTAACATTTATACACCAAAACCTAACCCGAAAATTACAAAAGAACAACGCCAAAAACATAGTAAAAGAGCAGCCATAGAACCAACTATTGGTCATATAAAAAGTGGTCATGGAATGAATAGAAATTTTTTAAAGGGAATAGCAGGTGATGCTATTAATTTAATGCTTGCCGCAGCAGCTTTAAACTTTAAACGAGTCATGAACCTCTGGAAGAAAGAGGCAAAGTACAGTTGGCAACTTATTTATAATTTTATTGTAAATATTTATTGGAATTATTATGCCCAAAAAATAAAAAGTACTTTTTGAGGGACGACTAATTATACTATTTCTATTAAGTAAAGGTAAAAGCTAAAAAATAAAAAAGCAGCTCTATGCTCGGGATAAATTAATGATTTCAAGGGAATGGGTGAGTACTACAAATTTTGAATGCTAAAAGCAAAATCTACAATTTTACATTTTTTTAATTATGCAAATAAACTAAACAGTAATTATTTATACATAAAAATTATACAACTATTTTCAATGCTTCCACTCTTCCAATAAGTTTTTCTACCATCGATAATGTTGCAGGACAATAGTCAATATTTTGTTTGTGTACATGTGCATATAGTTCAAATTTTTTCTTTTTTAAGTGTGGAAAGCCAGCACAATCTTCAGGTCGCACACTGTAAATGCTGCATTTATTATCTTTTAAATTCAAAAATTGGCAAGGTTGTGTTTTGTTTGTCCAATCTCCGTCTCTACCTTTTTTTAGCCATTTTATTTTAAACTCCTCTTCTGTTTGGTTAAAGTGTGCAGATATTCTTTTGAGGTCTTTTGGAGTAAATGTTGGAGTCATTTTTTTGCAACAATTTGCGCATGTTAAGCATTCTATTTCTTGCCAAACTTCTTTATCAATTGCAGCCGTCATTTTATCAATACCTACAGCAGGTGTTTTTTCCATTTTATTTAAAAAACGCCTAAATGGTTTTCGTTGTACTAATAATTTTTTTTTATGAACTCGAAGCATTGTAGATACCATAATGAAAATAAATATAAATTGTGCTACGAAAATAATGTTTAATTTATTTTATAATCAAATTTATTAAAAAGAACTTTTTATATAATGTGGGAATCTCATAAAAAAGGATATAAAGCTTGGTTAAGGTTAGAAAAATCTTTATCAGAAAACTCAGTGGAAGCTTACCTAAGAGATATTCAACATCTCACCAATTTTTTACAAACTGCCGTTGATATAAAAAATCCTGATGCAATAACATTAAAAGATTTAGAAAATTTTACAAAATGGATTCATGAGCTTGGTATGTCAAATACCTCTCAAGCTCGTATGATTAGTGGATTAAAAAGTTTTTTTAAATTTTGCTTAATTGAAGAGATTATAACCATAGACCCTTCAGCATTATTAGAAGCTCCAAAGAGCCAACGAAAACTACCCGATACATTATCTTTTGAAGAAATAGAAAAAATTATAGCAACGATAGACCTTAGCAAACCAGAAGGGCAAAGAAATAAGGCGATACTAGAAACGTTGTATAGCTGTGGCTTAAGGGTGAGTGAGCTTGTAAATTTAAAAATAAGCCAAATGCATACAGATGTAGGCTACATAAGAGTTGTAGGGAAAGGTGATAAGGAAAGATTGATTCCAATTGGCAGGGATGCTATAAAATATATAGGCATCTATAGAGAAAATATTAGAACCCAAATTGATATTAAAATTGGTAAAGAAGATATTTTATTTTTAAATAGAA
Source organism: Ferruginibacter sp. (assembly GCA_025357775.1). GTDB lineage: Bacteria > Bacteroidota > Bacteroidia > Chitinophagales > Chitinophagaceae > Ferruginibacter. Next base: position 1,784 of record JANXOQ010000183.1, read on the forward strand.
GAGGAGCAGGGCTTACTAGGATAATGATATTTTTAATAATAAAAGATTTAGCCAAAAAAGCAGGCATTACCAAAGTTATTTCACCACATACGTTTCGCCATTCCTTTGCTACACATTTGGTAGAAGGTGGTGCAGATTTAAGAGCTGTGCAAGAAATGTTAGGGCATGAAAGCATCACCACTACAGAAATTTATACACATTTAGACAGGGAGTTTTTAAGAACAACATTGCATCAATTTCACCCTGCATTTAAGAAAGAAGTTAGAAAGGTTTAAGATTCGTAATTTAAAGTTTAAAGTTTGAGTTCTCATAAATTTGGCTGACAGAATTTACCAAACTTTGTGTTAATGTATAAAAAGAAGGCTCTCAAAATTTATAAATAAGGTTTTAAACTTTTTTCTTATTTTTCTCTGTGTTAAATTCTTCTACTCCCTTTCCTTTAGTAACTCTTAAACTAAAACTATTTTTCTCTTACTTCCTCTTATCCAAAAAAGTATTTCACTTAACTTCTTATCGCCTTCACAGGGTCCATTTTTGCTGCTTGCCTTGCAGGTATAATTCCAGCTAAAATACCAACAATAATGCATATAATTAATGATGTAAAAAGCAAGGGCACAGATATAAAAACAGGAAAATTAAATGGGCCAGATAATACCAACGTAAGTAGCCATACAAAAAACAATCCAATAAAACCACCTATTATGCACATAAATGCAGCCTCCATTAAAAACTCTAAAAGTATAGATGAACTCTTAGCACCTATAGCTTTTTTTAATCCAATTACCGAAGTTCTTTCTTTTACCGTTACAAACATAATATTAGCGATGCCAAACAAACCTACAATTAAACTTATGCCACCAATAAAACCCCCTACAATATTTAGCGTACCAAAAAAACCAGATATAGCTTTACTAAAAGCCTCTACACTATTTAACGAAAAATCATCTTCTGTAGTAGGACTAAGTTTTCTAATTTGTCTCATTATTCCTCTTAGCTCTTGGTAAAGCGCATCACTACTTACCCCTTCTTTTCCTTTTACAATTAATATTGGGTTACTATTTTTTTCATCAAATATTTGTTTGCAAAAGCGGTAAGGCATCATTATACAATTATCATAATCCCAACCTACAAAATTTTTACCTTCCTTTTTCATTACACCAACAACTGTCATGTTTTTTCCTTTTACAGCCACTTGTTTTCCCGTTGCTCTTTCTGCTGTGCCAAATAGCTTCTCCGCATTTTCAAAACCTATCAAGCATACATTGCTACCGTTCATAAATTCAGATGTCGAAAAAAATCTACCATCCAAAAATTTTATTGGTTGTATAATAGTCTGTGCTTCATTTATGCCATACACAGAAACATTTTGTAATAAATCACTTTGGTGAGCTAAATTTCCTCCAGTCTGCATTAAAAAAGTAACATCCTGTGTTAGTTGAGATCGTTCTTTTACCATACCCATTTCTTCAAATTTCATAACAGGTCTTGCACGCATTTTCCACCAAGGTCTATCAGGTCCGCCACTATAATCCCATTTATCTATGTAAATTGTATTATTGCCAAGGCTACTCACTTCATTTTGTATATTATGTTCCAAACTATCTACAACCGCTAGTACTCCAATAATGCAAAATATACCAAACGCAACACCAGTAAGGCTTAGGGCAGTTCTTGTTTTATTTACTTTAAGTTCTTGTAGCGTAAGCCGCATAGAGTTACTTAGTATGCTAAGCGATTTTGACATAAGTCAAAGTTAAGCCATGCAAATAATTTTAAACAATCAAATTGTATGTGTGGTAAAAAATAGATAAACTATGTTTGTATAAAAAGCATGGCACATATAAATATTGAATTTAAAGCAATAACAAATATCTTGGATAAATTAGAAGAAAAATTAAAATCATTACAACCAATTTTTATTGGAGAAGATAACCAAAAAGATACTTATTATAATGTACCTGAAGGTAGATTAAAACTAAGAGAAGGTAATATTGAAAATGCTTTAATATGGTATAGTAGAAATGATTTTGCAGGAGCAAAACAATCTAATATTTTATTATATAAACATACACCAGACCATGCATTAAAACAAATTTTAGAAAAGCTGCATGGCATAAAAGTAGTAGTAGATAAAAAAAGAAAAATTTATTTTATA
>JANXOQ010000281.1 GCA_025357775.1 Ferruginibacter sp.
AATATAATTTTTCATAAAATGTATTTGGGTTAATAAAGTTTTGTGGGAGACCTTCTGAAAAAATCTTTTTTATTTTTGTTTCATCTTTTGCAGACCTAGTATGTCCATTTTTAATATACCAACTATATAGCTTTAATGATAGATTAGAAAGTTTATTAATGTTATAAATTTTATTTAGAGAGATATCAGACTCAAAAATAATTTCATCTGCTCTATTTTCGATACTTCTTGTAAGATACAATGCTTCAATTTTTTTTTCAAAAAATAATATTTGTAGCAAATACGTTTCTTGATTATTTATTGAAGCTATTTTTTTCATTTTGTCAATTACATTCAAACTTTGCATATACAATCCTTTGTTGTATAATATTCTTGCGTGGTCCATATGTTCGTGCAATTGTAAGTCGATATTATCTACATCTTTTATTAAACGAAGGCTATCTAAAATTTGTTTGTACAAATTGGCACTTATGTTTGATAATTGAAGTTTTGTAATTGCTTTATTTTTCTTTAATAAAAGCACTTCGTTATAATCATCCATTTTATCTAGTGCATCAAAAAGTTTTACTGTTTTTAAATTATCTGTTTCTGCATTTCTATTAGCAAATAGTTTAAAGTTTCGCTTTTCAGATTTTCTGAGCGATTTTATTAGTAGTAGTAAAGCATTATTAGAACGATTAGGCATTGTATTTATTTAAAGCTAAAAACCTTTGGTAGCAAACGTATAGGTATAAAATTGGTTTATTGTATTGTGTAAAAATAGCGCAATAAAAAATGTCTTTGATTTTTTTTTAATACTATTTTAGTCAAAAGAAAATGTGGAATAAGTACAACATTTAATTGAGAATTAATAAAACTAAAGTAATGGACGATAATAAAATTTTAATATTTGATACCACACTAAGAGATGGAGAACAAGTGCCAGGGTGTAAATTAAACACAAAGGAAAAGGTAGAGTTAGCACTGGAGTTAGAAAGGCTTGGGGTAGATATAATAGAAGCAGGTTTCCCCATTTCATCTCCAGGCGATTTTGAAAGTGTAGATGCAATATCAAAAATAATAAAAAATACAATAGTTTGTGGGCTAAGCAGAGCTGTTCAAAAAGATATAGAAGTAGCCGCCGCAGCGCTAAAATATGCAAAGCGACCAAGAATACATACTGGTATTGGCACGTCTGATTATCACATAAAATCAAAATTTAATGCTACGCAAGATGATATTTTGCAAAGAGCTGTAGATGCTGTAAAACTTGCAAGAAATTTTACTGACGATGTAGAATTTTATGCAGAAGATGCAGGTAGAACGCAGAATGAATATTTAGCAAGAATTGTAGAAGCCGTAATAAATGCTGGTGCTACTACAGTTAATATTCCAGATACCACAGGGTATTGCTTGCCGCACGACTTTGGAAATAAAATAAAATATTTAGTAAATAATGTACCTAATATTGATAAGGCAGTTATAAGTGTACATTGTCACAACGACCTTGGGTTGGCTACTGCCAATAGTATTGCTGGTGTTATAAATGGTGCTAGGCAAATAGAATGTACTATGAATGGTTTAGGAGAAAGAGCAGGTAATACTTCGTTAGAAGAAGTAGTAATGGTACTTAAGCAACACAAAGAATTAGGCTTGTATACTAATATAAATACCATGTTGCTAAATCCATTAAGTCGGCAGGTAAGCGATGTAATGCGCATGCCTGTGCAGCCTAACAAAGCAATTGTTGGTGCAAATGCTTTTTCTCATTCGTCGGGTATACACCAAGATGGTTTTTTAAAAGATTCATTAACCTACGAAATTATTAATCCAGAAGAGGTTGGTGCAGATGGTTCTAAAATAATTTTAACAGCAAGAAGCGGCAGAAGTGCATTGGCATTTAGATTGCAAAATTTAGGATATGATTTTAATAGAAATGATATAGATGTGTTGTACCAAGAATTTGTAAAAGTTGCAGATGTAAAAAAAGAAGTTGTGGATATAGATTTAAAAATAATGGCAGCAGCCTACAACAATAGTACAGCGGTTTCAAACTAAAAAAACTATTTATTTTATTAGGTTGTGATGATGATGGTTATAAACTTAATACGTCATCTTCAATACTGGTTCAAAAGACTTAAGTTTATACTGTAATAATATTTTAAATGATATGGCTGATACATTATTTAATAAAATTTGGAATGCACACACCGTAAAAGAAATTGAAGGTGGTATTACTGTTTTGTATATAGATAAACATTTAATACATGAAGTAACAAGCCCACAAGCATTTAAAGGAATTGAAAATAGGGGTGTGCCCGTTTTTAGACCAACGCAAATTATAGCTACTGCCGATCACAATGTTCCAACTGTTAATCAACATCTACCTATACAAGATGAATTGGGCAGATTGCAGGTAGAAAAATTAATAGAGAATTGTAAAAATCATAACATAGAATTATATGGACTAGGTCACCCTTACCAAGGCATTGTACATGTAATTGGGCCTGAGCTTGGCATAACACAACCGGGCATGACGATAGTGTGTGGAGATAGCCATACATCTACACATGGCGCATTTGGTTGCATCGCATTTGGAATAGGTACTAGCGAAGTAGAAATGGTATTTGCTACACAATGCGTAATGCAAAGTAAGCCAAAAACAATGCGAATAAATGTGGATGGTTTTTTGGGAGAAGCTGTTGTTTCAAAAGATATTGTGTTGTACATTTTAGCACAAATTACAGCAAGTGGTGCTACGGGTTATGCCATTGAATTTGCTGGCTCTACCATCCAAAACCTAAGTATGGAAGCCCGCATGACCATTTGTAATATGAGTATAGAAATGGGTGGAAGATGCGGATTGATAGCGCCAGATGAAACAACTTTTGATTATATAAAAGGTAGGCAATTTGCACCAATAAATGAAGGCTGGGATGCAGCTTTAGAAAAATGGAAAACGTTGTATAGCGATGATGACGCTGTATTTGACAAAGAAATTTTTATAGATGCAAAAGATATTTCTCCAATGATAACGTATGGTACTAACCCTGGTATGGGTATATCTATTAACGCTGTAATACCAGAAATTAATGCGATTACGGAAAGTGATAAAGCAGGTTTTACAAAATCTCTATCATACATGGGCTTGCAAGCAGGGCAAAAAATGGCGGGACAAAAAATAGATTATGTATTTATTGGAAGCTGCACCAATAGCCGTATTGAAGACTTAAGATTGGTAGCGAATTTTGTAAAAGGAAAAACTAAATCTGCTGATGTAGAAGTATGGATTGTGCCAGGCAGCAAACAGGTAGAGCAACAAGCTATTGAAGAAGGCATAGATAAAGTATTTATAGATGCGGGCTTTCAGCTGCGCCAACCAGGTTGTAGCGCTTGTTTAGGAATGAACGAAGATAAAATACCCGCTGGTAAATATTGCATAAGTACAAGCAATAGAAATTTTGAAGGCAGACAAGGCGCAGGTGCTAGAACTTTATTGGCTAGTCCGCTTAGTGCAGCAGCAGCAGCTATTGCAGGATATATAGTTTCCCCAAATTCTTTCAAAGGAGAGGCTTAAGTAAACACTCTAATTAAATTAAAGTTTAAAAATATTTAGAAACAATAGAATGGAGATTATAAAAAATCAACAAAGTATTAAAGCGCCTAATTCCCTCTTTGGGGGGAGGGGAGGCTGTGGCATTGTAAGGAGTTCTTTCATTCCACTCAATATAGAAAACGTAGACACAGACCAAATAATACCAGCACGCTTTTTAAAAGGAACAACAAGAGATGGTTTTGGTAAAAATTTATTTAGAGATTGGCGATATGCCAATGATGATGAACAATATCCTAAAATTGATTTTGTTTTAAATCAACCACAATACAAAGGCGAAATTTTGGTAGCGGGAAAAAATTTTGGTTGCGGATCATCAAGAGAACATGCAGCTTGGGCCATAACAGATGCAGGCTTTAAAGTAGTGGTTTCTAGTTTTTTTGCAGATATTTTTAAAAACAATGCATTGAACAATGGATTGCTACCTGTAATAGTGAGTAATAATTTTTTACAAAAAATATTTTTGCAAAGCAATGATGCAACCCTTATGGTTGATTTAGAAAAACAAATGATAACAATAGATGGAACAAATGATACAGAGCCATTTGAGATAAACTCTTATAAAAAAACTTGTTTGTTAAATGGGTATGATGATATAGATTATTTATTGGGTATGAAAAATGAGATTGAAGAATTTGAATTGAATCGAATGTAGGTACTCGACTGCGGCAAATACCCACAAAAAATAAAATAGCAATGCAAAAAAATATAACAGTAATAGAAGGAGATGGAATTGGGCCGGAGGTTGTAGCACAATCTATTAAAGTATTAGATGCTATTGCCAATCGTTTTAATCACAGTTTTGATTATAAATTTGTTTTGATGGGAGCAGTTGCTATTGATAAAACTGGCAACCCTTTACCACAAGTAACGTTGGATGCTTGCATGGCTTCGGATGCGATTTTGTTTGGTGCAATTGGTCATCCAAAATACGATAATGACCCAAGCGCAAAAGTAAGACCTGAGCAGGGATTACTCGGTTTGAGAAAGGCATTGGAATTGTATGCAAACATTAGACCCGTAAAAGCTTACACTGCATTGCAACATTTAAGTCCATTAAAAACCGAAAATATTGAAGGGGTAGATTTAGTAATTTATAGAGAGCTAACGGGTGGTATTTATTTTGGAAAAAAAGAAATAAATGAAGCCAATACAATAGCTATTGATGAATGTGAATACAGCAAAGAAGAAATAGAACGGATAACACATATATCATTTAAAGCAGCGCAAACAAGACGAAAAAAAGTAACGTTAGTAGATAAAGCAAATGTGTTAGAAACCTCAAGACTGTGGAGGTTAATTGTAAAAGAAATTGCGTTGGATTATCCAGATGTAGTATTGGATTTTTTATTTGTGGATAATGCAGCCATGCAAATAATATTAAACCCAAAACAATTTGATGTAATACTAACTGAGAATATGTTTGGTGATATTATTAGTGATGAAGCAAGTGTAATAAGTGGGTCGTTGGGCATGTTGCCTTCTGCATCGTTAGGTAATAAATATGCTTTGTTTGAACCCATACATGGTTCTTACCCGCAAGCAGCTGGTAAAGATATTGCTAACCCTATTGGTTCTATTTTATCTGCTGCTATGTTGCTAGATTATTTTAAAATGGTTGATGAAGCAGCATTAATAAGAGAGGCAACGAACTGGGCAATCACAAATGGATATGTTACTAAAGATATTGATGAGAAAAATTTTTATTTTACATCTACCATTGGCGATATAATAAGTGAGTATATAAACAATGCAGAGCATGGTAGTGTGAATGTTGATAATATTTTATTGAGAAAATCTACGGTAATATAGTGTGTAGATAAAAGATGAAAAATGATTTGAAGATGAAATGTGCGACGCCACTGAAGTTAAATCAGGGATATTAGCTGGTAAACAAAAAATAGTATTATAAAACAATAACAATTTTTAAAAATGTATTTTAACGAAAACACAATATTATATTTTAACAACGAGTTTGTAAAAGCAACAGAAGCTAAAACTGGTTTGTTCGATCAATCGCTACACTACGGTTACGCTGTGTTTGAGGGCTTAAGAAGTTATGCAACAGAAAGCGGTACTAAAATATTTAAACCCGTAGAGCATTTTGAAAGATTAAAATTTTCTTGCGATAGTGTGGGCATTCCACTTGCATATAATACGCAGCAAATGATAGATATTTCTTACGAAGTGTTGGCAAAAAATAATTTGGAAGATGCGTATTTGCGCCCATTAGTATTTTGCCCACCGAATATGAGTTTGCAAAAAGCATCGTCTTCATTTTTAATGATAACTGCATGGAGCTGGGGCGCATACCTTGGTGATAAATTGATACGAGTAATGACATCTTCTTTTCAAAGACCCAACCCAAAAGGTTTTAAAATTCATGCAAAAATTAGCGGGCATTATGTAAATTCTATAATGGCTTGCCAAGAGGCAAAAGACAATGGTTTTGATGAAGCACTATTGCTAGACATTAATGGCAATGCGGCAGAAGGTCCTGGTGCAAATTTATTTATAGAAAAAGATGGTAAATTATTTACACCGCCATCCACTTTTATTTTACCGGGAATAACCAGAGCAACAGTGATAGAAATTTGTGCAGCAATTGGTATTGCTGTAGAAGAAAAAACATTTACGGTTGATGAAATTAAAAATGCAGACAGTGCTTTTTATTGTGGAACAGCGGCAGAGATTATTGGATGGCAATCGATAGATGATTATGTTTTTCCAATAGCTTGGGATCAGTCTATCGGAAAAATTATTCAATCAGCTTACAAGGCAAAGGTGTTGGAACAAGCATTTAAGTTGGGTTAGTAAGAAAAGAAGTCGAAATCTCACTTAAGTATTAGGGTGAGTTTGTCTAACCCAATTCATTTAATCAAACTCGGCTTCTAAAGTTCAGTCTGACAACTAAATTATTTAAGAGCCTAGGCGCTGTTAGTGAATCACAAACGGCTTTAAAATAATAATATGATAGAACTAAATAAATATTCAAAAACAATAACGCAAGATGAAACACAGCCTGCGGCACAAGCTATGTTATACGGCATTGGCTTAACAGAAGATGATTTAAAAAAAGCTCAAGTGGGAATAGTAAGCATGGGTTACGATGGTAATACTTGCAATATGCATTTGAATGATTTGGCAAAGTTGGTGAAACAAGGCGTGTGGGAAAATGATTTAGTTGGGTTAATTTTTAATACGATTGGTATAAGTGATGGCATAAGCAATGGCACAGATGGTATGCGGTACAGCTTGGTAAGCAGAGATATTATTGCAGATAGTATTGAGGCTGTATGTGGGGGGTTTTATTATGATGGATTAATTGCATTGCCTGGTTGTGATAAAAATATGCCTGGTTCTATAATGGCTATGGGGCGGCTAAACCGCCCGTCGATAATGGTTTACGGAGGTACCATTGCAGCAGGAAATTACAAAGGCGAAGAATTAAACATCATTTCCTCTTTTGAAGCATTGGGTAAAAAAATTGCAGGCTCTATTACGCCAGAAGATTTTAAAGAAGTAATAAAACACAGCTGCCCAGGTGCTGGTGCATGTGGCGGAATGTACACAGCCAATACAATGGCAAGTGCTATTGAGGCATTGGGAATGAGTTTGCCATTCTCATCTAGCAACCCAGCATTGAGTGAAGACAAGAAAAAAGAATGTATGGACGCAGGCAGGGCAATAAAATTATTGCTTGAAAAAGATATTAAGCCAAAAGATATTATGACCCGTAAAGCATTTGAAAATGCCATTACACTCATTATGATTTTTGGAGGTAGTACTAACGCAGTGTTGCATTTAATAGCCATGGCAAAGAGTGTGGATGTGATATTAACTATTAATGATTTTCAAAAAATAAGTGATAAAACGCCCGTGCTTGCAGACTTTAAGCCAAGTGGAAAATATTTAATGCAAGAGTTGCATGCGCATGGTGGCGTGCCGAGTGTAATGAAATATTTATTAGATAAAGGAATGTTGCATGGTGATTGTATTACCGTTACTGGAAAAACAATCGCAGAAAATTTAAAAGATATTGAGCCCATAAATTTTGAAACACAAAAAATAATTTATCCTTTAGAGCAACCATTAAAAGCAACTGGGCATTTACAAATACTCTATGGCAACCTTGCAGAAAAAGGAAGCGTCGCAAAAATTAGTGGTAAAGAAGGAGAACGATTTGAAGGAACAGCAAGAGTATTTGATGGAGAAAAAGATTTAGTTAAAGGTATAAGCAATGGCAGGGTAAAAAAAGGTGATGTAGTAGTGATAAGATACGAAGGCCCGAAAGGCGCACCAGGTATGCCTGAAATGCTAAAACCTACGAGTGCTATTACTGGCGCAGGTTTGGGTAAAGATGTTGCATTAATTACTGATGGAAGATTTAGCGGCGGCAGTCATGGATTTGTGGTTGGGCATATAACACCAGAGGCGTTTAATGGAGGCTTAATAGCCTTGGTAGAAGACAATGATATTATTGAGATAGATATTGCCACAAAAAAAATGACATTAAAAGTAAGCGAAGAAATAATTACAGAACGAAGAAACAACTGGCAACAGCCAACATTGAAAGCAACAAAAGGTGTTTTATTTAAATATGCGAATTCGGTAAAAGATGCAAGCGAGGGTTGCGTGACGGATGAAGCCCCCTAAATCCCCCACAGGGAGACTTGAGAGTCTGAAATAAATTGAATATTGGAAAAATAGTTGAGGTTTAGTTTTTTTGTAATGATTTAGAAAAGTAATTTAAAATGAACAAAACACTTTTTTACAATTAGCCAATTACAATATTTGGGCAAACAATAAAATGATTGTGTGGCTAAATGAAATTACAGAAATACAATTTGAACAGTCTATTGAAAGCAGTTTTGGAAGTATTGCTGGCAATGCATTACACATCGCATCGGCAGAAAAAATATGGTTAGAAAGATTGCACGAGAACCCCTCGCCTATGTGGCTTGCCAACGTATTTAAAGGAAATAGAGAAGAATTGGTTACTATTTGGAAACAGGCTTCGGAAAACATAAAAAGCTACATTGAAAATTTTGATGAAAAGGATTTAAATAACAAAATAAAATTTAGACGATTAAATGGAGATGAAAATGAATTGCCTTTTTACCAAATATTTTCACATGTCTTAAACCATTCTACTTTTCACCGTGGACAGTTTGTAACATTATTAAGACAAGTAGGATTTACAAAAATATCCGGAACGGATTTGTTGGATTTTTACAAATTGTAATGCCAATTAAAAATTAAAAGCATGGAAACAATAACACTCATAGAACAAACGAAAATAAAGACAAACGCTGTAAAACAAGTGAGTGGTGGTGTAGCCGTACTTGAAGCTTTTATTGCAGAAGGTATAGATACTATTTTTGGTTATCCTGGTGGTGCAATTATGCCAATATATGATGCCCTATACGATTACAACGAACGTATAAAACATATATTGGTTCGTCATGAGCAAGGCGCCATACATGCTGCACAAGGCTATGCACGTGTGAGTGGGAGAACAGGGGTGGTGTTTGCAACTAGTGGGCCAGGTGCAACAAATTTAGTAACTGGCTTAGCTGATGCCATGATTGATAGTACTCCCGTTGTATGCATTACTGGGCAAGTGTTTGCGCATTTGCTAGGTACAGATGCTTTTCAAGAAATTGATGTTATTAATATTACTACGCCAGTTACAAAATGGAATTATCAAGTAACAGATGCTACCGAAATACCAGCTGTATTAGCCAAAGCATTTTACATTGCAGGCAGCGGAAGACCAGGGCCAGTGCTTATTGATATCACCAAAAATGCACAGTTACAACAGTTCGATTATGAAGGCTACAAAAAATGTGAACACATAAGAAGTTATAGGCCTAAACCAATTGTAAGAAAAGAATATATAGAACAAGCTGCTGAATTAATTAATAATGCAGAGAGACCATTTGTAATTTTTGGGCAAGGGGTTATTTTAGGAAATGCAGAAAAAGAATTTATACAATTTATAGAAAAGGCAGGGCTTCCATCTGCATGGACGATAATGGGTATGAGTGCAATACCTACAGACCATCCGCTGAGTGTGGGTATGCTTGGTATGCACGGCAATTATGGGCCAAATGTTTTAACGAATGAATGTGATGTTTTGATAGCCGTGGGTATGCGTTTCGATGATAGAGTAACTGGTAGGCTAGATAAATATGCTAAGCAAGCAAAAATTATTCACCTTGATATTGACCCATCTGAAATTGATAAAAATGTAAAAACAACCGTGCCTGTGTGGGGAGATTGTAAAGAAACATTGCCGATGCTTACATCATTGCTTCAACAAAAAAAACATGAAGCATGGCATAATAAATTTAAAGAATATCAACAAAAAGAAAACAAAAAATGTATTTTTCCAGAAATGAATCCTACAACCAATGAGTTGACAATGGGAGAAGTAATAAATGTATTGAATGAACTAACAAAAGGAGAAGCAGTAATTGTAACGGATGTGGGGCAGCATCAAATGGTGGCTTGCAGATATGCGAAATATAAAAATAGCAAAAGTAATATTACTAGCGGTGGCTTAGGTACCATGGGCTTTGCTTTACCTACAGCTATTGGTGCAAAATATGGTGCTCCAAATAAAACAATCATAGCCATAGCAGGCGATGGTGGTATTCAAATGACAATACAAGAACTAGGAACGATTATGCAGTTTAATGTGGATGTAAAAATATTAATACTCAACAATCAATTCTTAGGCATGGTTCGTCAATGGCAACAATTGTTTCATGAAAAAAGATATTCGTTTGTTGATATTACAAGCCCTGATTTTGTACAAGTAGCTAAAGGATATTATATAGAGGGACAGAGGGTAAGCGTAAGGGAAAAATTAAAAGATGCATTGCAGACAATGCTAGATCATAATGGAAGTTATTTATTAGAAGTAATGGTGGGCAAAGAAAACAATGTGTTTCCGATGGTACCGCAAGGAAGAGGAGTTTCAGAAATTGTATTGAGTAAAGAGGAAATATAAAAGCCCCCTAAATCTTCCGAAGGGGGACTTACCCACATACGAGATTAAATATAGATTATGAAAATAGAAAAAAACAATGCCTCTGTAATCTCCCCTTTAATAGGTGGTGGAGCTCAAGAATTCACCATAACTGTTTACACCGAAAACCAAATCGGTTTACTCGTACGTATTGCTATTATTTTTTCTCGTAGAAAAATAAATATTGATAGTCTAAATACATCACCAAGTGAAATTGAAAGTGTACATCGTTTTACTATTGTAATAAACGAAACCGAAGAAGTAGTAAGAAAACTTTGTAGACAAATTGAAAAACAAGTGGAAGTTTTAAAAACATATTACAACAACAATGATGAAATAGTGTGGCAAGAACTAGCCTTGTACAAAGTGCCTACAGATGTAATAGCTGAGCAAGTGCAAGTAGAACGATTGCTTAGCAAGCATGGAGCAAAAGTAGTAGTTATAAGAAAAGATTACACTGTTTTTGAAGTGTCTGGGCACAGAGAAGAAACAGATAATTTAATAAAAGTATTAGAGCCTTTTGGGTTAATAGAATTTGTACGAAGTGCAAGAATAGCCATCATAAAAAACAGCGAGGGCTTTCACAAAAAACTAAAAGAATTTGAATACAGAGAACCGGGTGAGGCAATAACAGAGAATGAATTTTTAAATCAAAACGAAGAAGTATTCTCAATGTAGCAGTTGGCAAAGTGCAGTTTGCGTTTGGCAAAAGGCAGAGGGAAGGTTTTCAATGAAAATAAAGTTTATCAAGTAAATACTTAACGATAAAAATTTATAAAGTAATTTATTAATCACAAGGTTCACAAGTCCCCCTTCAGGGGATTTAGGGGGCTAAACAATTTACAAAATGGCAAATTATTTTAACAGCTTATCACTTAGAGAACAACTAAATCAGCTAGGTGTGTGTGAATTTATGAACATCAACGAATTTACAAATGGGGTAGATGCACTAAAAGGAAAAAAAATGGTGATTGTGGGTTGTGGCGCACAAGGCTTAAACCAAGGTTTGAATTTAAGAGATTCGGGTATGGATGTGTCGTATGCATTGCGCAGCGAAGCTATTGCAGAAAAAAGGGCTTCATGGAAAAATGCCACCGACAATAAATTTGTAGTTGGTACTTACGAAGAATTAATTCCTTCAGCAGATTTGGTGTTGAACCTTACACCAGATAAACAACATACCGCTGTTGTAACAGCCATCATACCATTGATGAAAAAAGGTGCTACGCTTTCTTACTCTCATGGTTTTAATATTGTAGAAGAAGGAATGCAAATAAGAAAAGATTTAACGGTAATAATGGTAGCACCAAAATGCCCAGGTACAGAAGTAAGAGAAGAATATAAAAGAGGGTTTGGTGTGCCTACATTAATTGCAGTACATCCAGAAAATGACCCAGAAGGAAAAGGTTTAGAGCAAGCAAAAGCTTATGCAGTAGGTACTGGCGGGCATAGGGCTGGTGTATTAAAGTCATCTTTTGTGGCGGAAGTAAAAAGCGATTTGATGGGTGAGCAAACAATTTTATGCGGCATGTTACAAACGGGTTCTATACTATGTTTTGATAAAATGGTAGAAAATGGAATTGAAAAAAGTTACGCATCAAAATTGGTACAATACGGGGTAGAAGTGATTACTGAAGCATTAAAGCAAGGAGGCGTTACAGCAATGATGGATAGGTTGAGTAACCCTGCGAAAATAAAAGCATTTGAATTATCGGAAGAATTGAAAGCGATTATGCGCCCCTTGTTTCAAAAACACCAAGATGACATTATGAGTGGGCATTTTAGTAAAACGATGATGGAAGATTGGGC
>JANXOQ010000320.1 GCA_025357775.1 Ferruginibacter sp.
ATAGACTGCGAAATTTTTTTAAAATATTATGGTATATACTATTTGCAATTATCTTTTGGATAGTGTTGGGCGCAATATGCTATTTTATTTATCCCAACAATAAATTTATTTTTTATTTTTTACTTATTGATTGGGTAGCTATTTGGTTTTTGGTATTTAAGAAATACAAAAGAAAATTGTTGTTTTTCGTTCCAATTTTATTGTTATTTATTTTGATAGGAATTTTGCGGTATTCTACTGTGCAAACTTGGCTGGTAAAAGAAGTTGCTGGCAGGTTGTCCGAGGAGTTGCATACTAAAGTATCTGTAAAGGCTGTAAACATACAGTTTTTTAATAAAGTACTGGTAGAAGGTGTAATGATAGAGGATTTACAAAAAGATACGCTACTTTATGCAGGTGGTATAAAGGTAAATGTAAATGATTGGTTTTTTTTAAAAGATAAAATAAACTTAGAGAATGTAGGGCTGGATAATGTTGTAATAAAACTACATAGAAGCGACTCTGTTTGGAATTATACATTTATAGAAAATTTATTCTCAAGCCCAAAAAAGAATAACGCTGCTAGTAAATCTGTAGCTATAGATTTAAAAGAGCTACATATAAGTAATATAAGATTTAGTAAAATTGACAAATGGCTTGGTGATGATATGTTGGTAAACCTAGGAAAGATGGATGTAACAACAGACCTAATAGACTTAAAAAATAAAAAAATACATATCAAGGAAATACATATAGAAAAGCCATTTTTTTCTCAAAATAGTTATAATGGAAAACGGCCTTTAAACAACATTTTACCTAGCCCACCTAAATTAAAAATACCAACAGAATTTAAGTGGAATAATGAAGGTTGGGAAATAAAATTAGAGAGGTTAGATTTAAAAGATGGGGCTTACAAAAACGATGCTAAAACAGATGCTTTGCCTCTGCCAAATAGGTTTGAAGGTGAGCACCTTTTTTTTAATAATATAAATGCTACGTTTAAAAATTTATCATTTATACACGACACCTTGCAAGTAAAGCTGCTATTAACAACAAAAGAAAGGAGTGGACTAGATGTAAAAAAACTGCAAAGCTTGTTAAGATTTACACCAGATATTATGGAGTTTGATAGCCTTGATTTGCTTACAAATAAAAGCAAAATTGGAAGTTATTATGCTATGAAGTACGATGACTTTAATGAAGATTTTGCTGATTTTTTACATAAAGTAAAATTGGAAGGGCGCTTTAAAAATAGCAGCATAAATAGCGATGACCTTGCAATATTTGCACCGACCCTTAGCACATGGAAAAGAGTTTTAAATATTGATGGAAATGTAAAAGGTGCTTTGGATAATTTTAGTGCAAAGAATATGAAACTTAGCAGTGGTAAAACTTTCTTTGAAGGGAACTTTGCTATGCGAGGCTTGCCAGATATAAATAGCACATTTATAGATTTTGAATCGAAAGGATTAAATACAAACTATTCAGACATTGTTAGTTTTGTACCATCCGTAAAAAATATACAACAGCCTGCAATAGCAAAACTTGGGGCAATATCTTTTGTTGGCAATTTTGTAGGTTTCATAAATGACTTTGTAGCTTTTGGGACATTTAATACCGAATTGGGAAATATAAAAGCGGATGTAAATATGAAAACGCCTAGTGGTAACCCTGCAAAATATACGGGTATCATAGCAAGTACGGGGTTTAAACTAGGCCAATTTATAAATGAAAATACTATAGGCTCAGTAGCTTTAGATGTAAATATTGATGGTGTAGGATTTGAACTAAATCAACTTAAGGAAAAAATTAAAGGTAAAGTAAGTTCGGTAGAATTGAATGGATATAATTATAAAAATATTGATATAGATGGCCGTATTGAAAAAAAAATATTTGATGGACATTTTTCAATAGATGACCC
>JANXOQ010000345.1 GCA_025357775.1 Ferruginibacter sp.
ATTATTTTTTTAAAAATTAAATAACAATTAAAAAAAATTAAGTTTTAATATTTTTAAACATAATCCTAGGTCTTAATAACCAAGCAAGCTAATTTCAATACACACCAGTACGCACTTAATATTAATAAGCTCTTCCAATAGTATCACACACTGCTTTTAATAATGAAAATGCTCCATGTGTATCTTGGCTTTTTTCCCAAAGCATAATACCATTGCCTTTTTGCTTAGCAAGCATCGCTTTCTTTTTTACAGTAGTAACTCCATTATAATATACAGTATAGTTAGAAAAGCCTGCGGCACTCACTACTGCTGAGTCGCTCATTAAATTACCTCCTTGCGCTATTATGGCATTCATACTCAAAACGGTATTTAATTGTGTCATACCACTTGGTCTGCCATACCCAGCTATGCCAAGCACAGCCTTACTTGCAGGCATACCTCGGTTCGTTACCCAATAATCCATACTTGTATTTGCCAATACTAAATTGCAATGATGCTGATATGGTATCAACGGATTTGTGGTAAAATCGTCGTAAGACATAATATTAAACCAATCAACATAATTACTAACCCATAATTCTGAGCTTATTGCATCTCTTTCAGCTCCTACATATCTACCAGCAGTAATAGCCGCTGTTAAATAATATTTACTTCCTCTATGGCAACTATCACTCAGCTGCTTCATAAAAGCAGTGTACGTTACATCTGTACCATCATCTGTTCTTGGAAACTCCCAATCAATGTCTATCCCATCAAGGTTATAATTTCTTACAATTGCAAGCGATTGATTAATAAAATTTGTTCTCCCAGCTGGTGTAGTACCCATCATTTTAAAATCTGCTGCAAGCCCAGATATACTTATAAAAACTTTTGCCCCAAGGCTTTTTGCTTTATCTTTTACACTAGTTAAATGGTTTGCCTCAGTAGTTGTAAAATTGGTAAGTGCACCTGCACTATTTATTCTAGCAAATGCATAATTTATAACATTGCACATTTTAAATTTTACGTCTGGCACATCTGCAAGCAATCTATATGATGGAAAATAACCAACAACATAAAAGCCAAAAGCAGGTGGTGGAGCTATAGGTGCATCAATTACAACAATAGGCGTAGGAGTTGGTGCTATTACATCCGTAGCTTTTTTGCAGGAGTTAAGTAGTTGTAATGTTATAAAACACAATAAAAGATGTTTAAATTTTTTCATAAAAAATATCTAATAAAATTTCATATTTCTATTGTTATTCTTAATACTCAATTCTCAATATTAAGTACTCAATACTAAGTACTCAATACTAAAACTCATTCTTCCACATCATGCTCTCTACAGGTATATTTGGTTGCCCACTATATTTTGCATTTTTTTTCTGATTATATTTTACTTCTATTTCACCATCCACCGGAAAATAAATTAGCTGCCCAATCGGCATTCCCTTATATACACGTACTGGTTGCTTTACAGAAATTTCAAGTGTCCAGTTGCCACAAAATCCAACATCGCCTTTACCAGCTGTGGCGTGTATGTCAATACCTAAGCGACCTGTAGACGATTTGCCTTCTAAAAAAGGTACGTGTGCATGTGTTTCAGTGTATTCTTCCGTTACTCCTAAATAAAGCATATTGGGTAGCAATACAATTCCTTCATCAGGTATTTCAAAATGCTTTATTGTATTATGCTTTTTTGCATCAAGCGTTTCGCTATCATAAGTTGCAAGGTTTTTGCTTAGGTGTACATCATAGCTATTACTACCAAGGTCATCTCTGTTATAAGGCACTACTTTTATTGTTCCTTTTTCTATTTCTTCTAAAATTCTTTTATCGCTTAGTATCATATTTTATTTTTATTGTGCTTTGCACATTTTTTTATTTTTTTGCCAGCAAAGAAATAGCTATTTGCATCTTCATTGGCGTCGCATATTTCATCTTCATCTCTTTATTCATCTTTTTTATAAAATTCTATTTTTAAAAATAAGCTAAAACTTATTTATCAAATAAAAGTAATTTCTTTGTATACTTTATACAATTATGCCACTTATTTACAATTATACAATAAACGAATTTACAAAAATAGGCGTTTGGCATATTACCGAAGCGGAAAATTTTTTCATGCAAAAAGTAAAGTTACAAAGAACTATTACACATCCTCAAAAAAGGCTGCAACACCTTGCAGGAAGGTATATTTTGCAAGAGCTTTATCCCCATTTTCCTACAGCATTAATAGAAATAGCTAATACCAAAAAACCATTTTTGGCAGATGAAGCTTTTCATTTTTCAATTTCTCATTGTGGTGATTATGCAGCAGCAATTGTAAGCACAAAAAATAGGGTGGGGGTAGATATTGAAATACCTAACATTAAAATAGAACGTATACAGCACAAATTTATTAATGATATTGAGAAAAATTTATTAGAAAAAATAGATTTGATTTACAAACTGACCATGTTTTGGAGCATAAAAGAAGCTATTTTTAAATGGTATGGAGAAGGTGAAGTAGATTTTAAAAAGCATATCAAAATAAAATCTTTAAAAAAAACAGAAAGTGGTTTTTATGCAAAATGCATATTTATAAAAGAAAAAGCAATTTCAATACAAGTACAAAATATTAGTTTGTTAGGTAATAATTTGGCTTGGGTAGTTACATAGTTTACATATGTGTTTGTACTTAATAATTTAGATTTTTACGTGTTTGTTAAACGATGTGATTATGATTAGATTTATAAAATTATTTCATTTTATTAAAAGTTTAAATTTTGTAAGTTCAATAACTATATAGATTTATACTTATTTATTTATCCTTTTCTACCGTGTCATGATAAGCTACAATTTTTGCTAAAACATTAATTGTAATTTCAAAATTATTTTCCCCTACCAATTCTTTATATTTTTCAGTAAGTTGATGTACCTCACCAAAGGCATTGCTCATAAATTGTATACCTTTTGTAGAAAGTTTTAAGTTGCGGCTGCGTTTATCTTTTAAGTTGTTTTCAGTTTCTATTAATCCATTTTTTTCGAGCTCGCTTATGGTTCTGCTCATGCCTTGCTTGCTTAGCTTTGCAGCATTTGCAATACTTTGGTTGGTTCCTCCCTTCGGGTTTATATTAGCAATAAAAGGCATATAAGATATTTTAAATTCCCCCAAATGCTTGGTTGCTTTATCAGTTACCCATAAATCAAAATGCCTTTTGGCAATAGCTAATAACCAAGGCCATTTTTGTTTTCGTTCCTCAAAGTTTTTTTGTAAATCTATTTTTTTCATAAAAAAAATGTAAGCTCAACAAATATAAATAAAATAGTAAACAATGTTTACTATTTTTACACCATTAATTATGATTATGATACAGCAAGAAATATCAACAAAAAAGAAAAAGAAAATTATACCATTTATTATTGTTGGTATTATTTTTATTACAGGAGGTTTTTATGCCTACAATACAATTATGCATAACATGCATTTTGAAGAAACCGATAATGCACAAGTAGAAACAAATGCTATACCAGTATTAACAAGGGTTGCAGGTTATATAGATAGTATAAACCTAAGTGATTATCAAAATGTATTAGCAAACCAAATTGCTTTAACAATAGACGATGCAGAATTTAAAATAGCAGTACAACAAGCAGAAGCAGACTTACTTTTAGCAAAGGCAGACTACTCGGCGGCATTAGCAGATGTAAAAAATAGTAATTCTCAAATAAATAATATACAAGCAAATACTGGCGTAGCACAAGCAAATGCAGCAATTCAACAAGAAAGATTGAATAAAGCAAATATAGATTTGCAAAGAGATGAAGCCTTGTACGCAGCTGGTGCTATAACAAAAAAACAATTAGAAGACAGTAAAGCAAATTATATCATAGCATCAAAACAATTACAAGCAAATGATAAGCAAATATCACAAATATCTACACAAACAGGTACTGCTAATGCACAAATAGAAAAATCAAAATCTAGCATAGAAAAGGCAAATGCACTTATTGCTATAAGGCAAGCTGGACTAGAAACTGCAAAATTAAAATTGAGTTATACAAAAATTATAATGCCAATAAATGGTAGAATTGGAAAAATTAATTTGCAAAAGGGACAATATATACAGCCTGGGCAACCACTATTTAGCATTGTAAATAACCAACGGTATTGGGTTGTAGCAAATTTTAAAGAAACACAACTTGCTAGGTTAAAAATAGGACAAACAGTAAATGTAAAAATGGATGGTTATCCAAATAATGATATTACAGGAAAAATTGTAGAATTTAGTGATGCCACAGGTGCAAAAACAACCTTATTACCTGCTGATAACGCAAGTGGTAATTTTGTAAAAGTTACCCAACGTATACCAGTAAAAATAGAGTTTGATAATATTGCTCCTATAAAAGAAATTTTAAAATCAGGGCTTAGTGTGTCAATAGAAGTAAAAGTTAAATAAATATTTTTGATGGTGACAATATTTTTGAATATCATTTTTATTTCCATTCTTAAAATAATAAACTTCTCAGTTTCGATTTATAAAAGCAAACGTATAAACCATCAAACTTTAGAAAAATGAATAATCTTTAACTTCAAAATGTAAATAAATCTTTTTATAATGCAGATGACTCCGCTTGCCAAAGCAATGATAGTGATTACTACCGTATCTGCGGCTATAATGGAACTGATAGATACTAGCATCGTAAATGTAGCCCTTAACCAAATAAGTGGAAACCTTGGTGCAACAATTGAAGATGCAAGCTGGGTTATAACTGCTTATGCTATAGCCAATGTTATCATTATACCCATGACGGGTTTTTTAGCAAAATATTTTGGCAGAAAAAATTATTATCTTACTTCTATAGCAATATTTACAATTACCTCTTACCTGTGCGGTATTTCGCATAGCTTACCAGAGCTTGTGCTATGGCGGTTTTTGCAAGGTATTGGTGGTGGAGCTTTGCTTTCTACTTCACAAGCTATTTTGTTTGATGCTTTTCCACCAGAAAAAAGAGGCATGGCAGCAGGTATGTTTGGCTTAGGTGTCGTAATAGGTCCAGCACTTGGACCCACGCTCGGTGGTATTATTGTAGAAAACCATAATTGGCCGCTTATTTTTGACATCAATATTCCTTTTGGAATTGTAGCATTTGCACTTACCTATAAATTTGTAGATAGAAAGCCTGAAGAATATAATATTAAAAGAAGCCAACAAACAATAGACTGGCTTGGTATTATTGCACTTACAATTGGCATAGGTTCTTTGCAATATGTACTTGAAAAAGGGCAGCCAAATGATTGGTTTGAAGATGCAAATATTAGAATATTTTCAATTTTTGCTATTGTAGGAATTATCGGTTTTATTTTGTGGGAATTATATTTTGAACATCCATTTATAAATTTAAGGGTTTTAAAAAGTAGAAATTTAATAGGTACTAATATTTTAAATTTTGTAAACGGCTTTGGCTTGTTTGGTTCCATATTTATTTTTCCTGTTTTAACACAGCGCATATTTGGTTATTCACCATCGGAGGCTGGCTTTGCATTGGTGCCCGGTGCGCTGGCAGGTATGGTATGTATGATTACGATAGGCATTACACTTGGCAAGGGCGTAAAGCCAATTTATTTTGTAATAATTGGTTTTATATTTTTCATATTGCATGGGTACACAAGTTCGCTAGCTACAGCAGAAAGTAGTAGGGCTTGGTTTATATGGCCACAAATATTTAGAGGAATAGGTACTGCAAGTTTAATAGTGCCGCTTACGCAACAAGCTGTGGTAGGCCTTTTGCCAAAAGATATGCCTTATGGTATTGCACTTACCAATATGCTTCGACAGCTTGGTGGGGCATTTGGTATTGCTACAATGAATACTTATATAGCTAGGCGTTTTGCAGTACATAAAATAGATTTACTTACGAATTTATACCCAGAAAACCCATTGCTACAGGAACGATTAACCGGTATAGCACAAAACGCAATAGCTAAAGGTGCTAATAGTTTTGATGCAGCAAACATTGCAAACAAATTGGTAGATATGGCGGTAACCAAGCAAGCTTATTTACAAAGCTATTTAGATGGTTTTAAGTTTATGGCAGTATTTTTTATATGTGCATTGCCAGTAATATTTATGCTTAGCACAAAAAAATTAGATGCTACCTCTAAAAAAATTGCAGAAGAATCTGCACATTAATGCAAAAAAAAATACATTTTATGAAGAAAATAATATTGCTGTTTGCTAATGCTTTTATGCTAGCAAGCAGTTTTGCACAAGTAGAAAATAAAGAACTATCCACTTTGGTAAAAAAATCGTTTGTCTTTTATACAAAGTTTAAAGAGCTTGAACAAACTGTTTTAATAAGCGAAGCTAAAATAGATGTGATAAATACAAGCAGAAGCCCAATTATTAATGCAACAACAAGTTTAAATTATTTGGCTCCTGTAAATGAGTTTATGTTTGGTGGTACAAACATAAAAATAAATCCAAATTTTAATTATAATATAAATGCAAGTGGTAGCTATGTATTGTATGATTTTGGTACTTTAAAACAAAATATTGAAAAAGCTAAAATAGAATTAACATCAACCAAACACAATATTGATGCTGCCAAATCACAAATAGCATATCAAATTGCCAATATTTATTATGGCATTATTTATACAAAAAATAATATTATAATACAAGATAACGTATTGGCTTATTTATATGAAACACAAAAAGACATACGTATAAAAATAAAACTTGGCGTAGCTTTAGAATTTGATAATCTCACCATACAAGCTTCTATAGACCAAGAATTAAATAAAAAAGTAGATGTGAAAAATATATTGAGTAAGCAAGAAAATTTATTGCAATATTTTTCAGGCGATAAAATTATAAATGAAACAAAATTAAATTTTATATCTAATTCCAAAGATGTGAACGAATTTCTTGCTGAAGCAAAAGCACAAAGCGAAGAATATATTTTGCAAAATGATAAAATAAAAATTGCAGAGACAGATAAAAAAATTACTGCTTTTCAAAATAAACCATCCATAATATTAA
>JANXOQ010000365.1 GCA_025357775.1 Ferruginibacter sp.
TATCTTGTTTAAAATGTTTTAATCCAAAGACCAGTATTTCTTCCTCAAAAATTTCATAAATAATTTTGTATGGAAACCCTTTTAGAATAATTTTCCTTTTTGATTTATGAATAAAAGAATAATATGTAGGATTTTGTTGAAGTAAAGTAAGAGAATTATCCAATGAATCTAAAAACTTTTCGCCTAGAGTAACCATTTTTCTTTCATACCAATCATAAATATTTGCAATCTCTTTGGTTACATCTTCTTTAAAAATAATGGTATACATCTATTATTTTTTTGATACCCTTGCAAGTTCTTTTACTTCCTCCCAAGAAAAATTTTTTCCTTCACCGTCTAAATAAGTCTGTCGTCTTTTTTCAAAAAGTAAAATTTCAGTCTCAGTGAGTCCTTCTTCAAACTTTGATTCAGTATAAATTAAATCCTCAACTTTCTTTAATAATTCTACATTTTGTAGATTTTCTAATAAAGGATAAAGCCTTTCTTTTAATTCATTTGCTGTTTCCATAAAACTAAATTTTGTATAAATTTAAAGAAAAATATTTGTTATAAAAAACTAAAACGGTGCTTCATCATCAAACTGTCCATCATTCATTTTACTACCTTTCTGTATATACATATTTGCACCATCGCCGCCTCCACCTTGCACAGGCTTCCAGCTTCCTTTACCTAGGTTAGGATTAAAATCTCCACCACCCTCTTCCTCTATAAATTTTTGAATATGTAATAAAGCTTTTAATTTAATAGTTTCCAAACTACCATTTCTATGCTTCGCTATTTTTACATAGGTTTCGCCTTTGTTACTTTCGCCCATTTCGTTAGTAGTTACATCATAATAATCTGGGCGGTATAAAAACATTACCATATCAGCATCTTGCTCTATGGCACCAGACTCTCTAAGGTCACTTAGTTGTGGCACTTTGTTTCCTTCTTTTCTTTTTTCTACTTCTCTACTAAGCTGCGAAAGTGCTATGATAGGGACTTGTAGTTCTTTTGCTAACCCTTTTAAATCTCTAGATATTTTACTTATCTCTTGCTCACGGTTGCTATTTTTATCCGCACTACCACTCATTAATTGTAGGTAGTCTATAATTATAATTCCAATATTGTGTTTATTTTTTAAACGCCTACATTTTGCACGCAATTCAAAAATATTTAACGCAGCAGAATCATCGATGTAAATGGGCGCTTTGCTCAATTTGTCAATACCTTTTTTGTACAATTGTTTCATCTCATGTTCTTCCAATCTTCCACGAGCTATTTTCTCTAACCATATTTCACTTTCAGCACTTAGTATTCTTTGTACAAGCTGGCTGCTACTCATCTCCAAACTAAAAAATGCTACGCCCACTGGTGCTCTGCCAGATGACTCAGGTGGTACAGCAGCCGTACGTGCAAGGTTTAATGCAAAAGCTGTTTTACCTACAGATGGCCTTGCTGCCAAAATAATTAAATCGGTAGGTTGCCAGCCATAAGTAACTTTATCAAGCGTTGGAAAACCAGTAGGCACACCCGTTATATCTTCTTGGCGGTTACGCATTTCCTCAATACGGTTAATCGTTTTTACCAATACCGTTTCTATATCATCAAAATTTTTGCGAAGGTGGTTGTTTGTTATTTCAAATAATTTTGTTTCTGCATCATCTAACATGTCAAATACATCCGTGCTATCTTCATAAGCATCACCAATTATTTCTCCACTTATTCTTATGAGTTCTCTCTGTATAAATTTTTGTAAAACAATACGTGCATGTGCTTCTATATTTGCACTAGATACTACCGAGTTGGTAAGTTTGGTTACAAAATACGGCCCTCCTACAAAGTCCAATTCTTCTTTAAATTTTAATTCTTCCACCACTGTTAGCAAATCTATGGGCAAGCTTTTTATAGCCAAACTTTGCATTGCCTTATAAATTTTTTGGTGAGCTTCCACATAAAAACATTCTGGTTTCAATATTTCTACAACTGTATCAAAGGCCATTTTCTCAAGCATTATAGCGCCTAAAATAGCTTCTTCTAAATCTTTAGCTTGTGGTGGTATTTTACCAAATACCATACTATTGTTTTCTAATAGAGGCTTGCGCCTTACTTTATCTTTATTAAAATTTTTTAACTCCATTATAAATATATTCCTGTGCTTTTTGCAATTATTTTGAACCTAAAATAAAATATACCTGATATTATTTGGTAGGGCGACGAAGATAAATGTATCTAAAAATATTTCGCTTATATTAAATTAACATTTAGTTGTAATTAACGAATATTTTATTCTTATACACCGCTAGTTCACAATCGAAGGTAGGTTATGCACAGCTTAACTAAGTTTGTACACAAAAAATTAACATCAGTATTTCAATGTTTATTTACCATTAGTTGCATTTATTAACAAAATATGAGAAGTAATTTTTCTTTTTTACACGTTGAAATATTTTTTTGAAAAAAAAGATGCAAGTCAAAATAAAAATCTTTACAAAACTTAGA
>JANXOQ010000389.1 GCA_025357775.1 Ferruginibacter sp.
TAAGTCACTGCCAGCGGATAGGTATTAACTGTGCCCTTCCCACTGAGGTCGAAGGAAGTGATGGTTACTGTATATGTCCCCTCCGGATACGCATGTGATGCATTACTTCCAGGCATAACAACTGCGGACGAAGAGGCTCCTGTGCCATTTCCAAAATCAACGGTATACGATGATGCTCCGTCGCCAATTGGCGTAATTTTAACCATACCCGAATTATCATTGCTGATATCAAATATCTTGGAAAGATTTGCAGACGCGGTGGTATTAATGAATGATGTATCCTTATCAATTCCGTCTTCTTTCGCACAGCCTGTGGCTGCTATGATCAAAAACAAT
This sequence comes from Ferruginibacter sp., assembly GCA_025357775.1. GTDB lineage: Bacteria > Bacteroidota > Bacteroidia > Chitinophagales > Chitinophagaceae > Ferruginibacter. The sequence continues at coordinate 337 of JANXOQ010000389.1, forward strand.
ATGCTGTATATTAATTTAGATTTGTTCATGTTGCGTGTTTTAATTAATTATAACCTGGGTTTTGAACTAATAATGGATTAGCTGCTAAATCATTATTCGGTATAGGAAATAGTAAACATTTATCAGGACTTACCGAAGGTTTATATTGATTGGCATTTAAGAAAGTTCCAAATCTAATTTGATCATTCCTTCTCCAACCTTCCCAATATAATTCTCTACCCCTTTCGTCAATCATATTGGCAGTAGTTAAAGAAGATAATGCAGTTGCACCTCTAGTAGCTCTTAAACCATTTACTATTGCTAAACCTGCACTAGAGCCAGAACGTAGCAAAGCTTCTGCTTTCATCAATAAAACATCACTATACCTAAAAAATACAAACTCATTATTTGGATTATCTCCATTAGACACATCAGGTGCATATTTCACTACCCTAATACCAGTTATTTCCAAATTTAATGGACTACTTTCTTGTAAATTAGTTGCAACATTTCTAGAAAAAATTAATTTATTTCCTCTGGTATCGTTTAATAATGTATCATTAAAGAGGTCATATTGTTGACCAATTAAAAAACCTGCGTTTATACGATTTCCCGTATTTGCATAAGCCGCTGATGGATATACAGCACCTCTTCTTTTATCAGTTGTTTCAAACTTGTCATAAAAATCAGCTAAAGTAGTAAAGCCATTCCAGCCACCAGGTCTCTGATTATAATGCATACTCATGTGCCAACGACTTCTTATATTGTTACCATCCCGACCTTGGTTTTCACTTGTACCACCTCCGTACGTAAAGATACTTTCTGTTGATGCTGAGTTATTCGGATCAAAATTTGAAAAATAATTTGGAGATACGCTGTAACCAGTTATTTGGTCTGCCAAGCTTGACACTTGTGCCATATCTGCATTATCAAAAGCAATTGTCTTTCTATCACCTGCATATACTCCTTTATTCAAATAGCATTTCATTAATAAAAAACGAGCAGCATTCTTATTTGCTCTATTTTTAGGACCATTAGTCAAGTCAGGAATAACTGCTGTCAATTCGCTGATAATTGTATCTAAAGCTTGCTTACCTTTTAAAATAAGTGGAGCATCAACCAATAACGTACCAGCAACTCTATAGGGTACTTGGTTCCAACCTTCTAACACAGCCCACATAGAAAAAGCTCTTAAAAATCTTGCTTCAGCTGCTTCTACGGGTGTAGGTTTAAAATTTAAAACGTTAAAAGCATTGAATTGCATGATTAATAAATTCTCAAAACTTTTAGTAATGTATGAATGATCTGCATTCCAAGTGTGTTGGTGTAAAACTCTCCAAACACCGTTATCATCCCAATCAGTAGATCGAGTAGGACCAACCATTGCATCTGAAGGGTGCTCTTGAAGTGCAACAAATCTATCTTGCGAAGTCATTGCATCTTGCATTGAATTATAAGTAGATCTAAGTAATTTATTAGCAGTAATATTTTTTTCTGCTTGTTCCTTGTTTAATGTGTTGTTTAATTTCTCATCAAGTTTTGAACAACTTAAAAATGTAGTAGCTATTAATGTTGCTAATATAATTTTATTGATATTTAAAAATTTCATAATGTTATTTTTTTTAATATTTAAAATGATACTCTAAAACCGAATAAAATAGATTTAGCAGCTGGGTAAGGAGTATACTCAATTCCCAAAGAAGATACACCATCTATTTGTTTATTTGTATTTACTTCTGGGTCAAACCCTGTGAATTTAGTTATTACAAATAAGTTTGTGCCTGTTAAAAATAAATTTACGTTTTTAAGTGTATTTCCGATGTTGCCAATATTATATGATAAAGATGCATTGGAAAGTCTAAAGAAACTTCCATCTTCAATGTATCTTGTAGAAGCACTTGGTGTATTACCCAGAGCTTCGCCAGTTCCAATAAACCTTGCGTCTACGTTTCCTTTTCCTAAATTACCTAGACCCACTGTAGCATTTGCAGTATTGTTATAAACCTTCTGACCAAAAATACCATAACCATTAAGCACTAGTGTAACTTTTTTATACGACAATTCAGAGCGTACCCCTAACAATGTGTTTGGATTAGGGTTGCCAGCTAATGTTTTATCTTCACCATTAGGAAATTTAGAAACGCCTGATGTCTCAAAACCATCAAATTGTTTAGTGTAGAATGCATTTATTGGCTGGTTATTTACTAACTCTTGAACAGAAACATCAGATAAGCCTTGCCCACTGATTCTACCTGTTGGTACTTTACCAAAATTATAATTGGTAAGTTTATTCTTCATAAAAGTTGCATTAAAACCAACATTCCAAACAAAGTTTTTATTGCTAACTATGTCAGCATTAAGCATTATTTCTACACCAGTATTAATAATATTACAAGGTACATTTACCCAATATCTTGTAGCAGGACCTGGTAGAACTACTTGTGTATTAAACAATATGTTTGTTCTATCTTTTTTAAAATAATCTATACTACCATTTATTTTTTTAAATAACCTAAAATCTAAACCAACATTCAACTGTTTTTCATTTTCCCATTTTAACTTAGAGTTCTCCTTATTATATAATTTATTTCCTTGTTGCGTAAAAATGTATTGCTCTTGCGCTGCACCAGATGGAAATTCTTGACTTCCAGTTATTCCATAACCTATTCTTAATTTTAAATCATTTATAGCACTAACACCCTGCATAAATGCTTCGTTATTTATATTCCACCCAAAAGCAAAAGATGGGAAATAACCATATTTATTGTCAGTACCAAATTTAGTAGAACCATCAGCCCTTACTGTTGCTGTTAGCAAATACCTATCTTGATAATTTAAACCTACTCTACTAAAATATGATTGTAATTCCCAGCTTGGGTCAACAAATGAACTAATAACTAAACTCGTTTGAGTAGCATGTTGTAAAACATTAGTATAGCTTACAGGTACATCTTTAAAGTCTTTTCCAAATACAGATGTTCCTTTTCTATCAGACTTAAAGTATTCGTATCCAAGTAAGGCATCTACTTTTAAATTTTTACTTACATTTTTTTTGTAATTTAAAATCCCATTAACTAAAGAAGTCGTTAAAGTATTATCCGCTGAAAATGCCCAGCCTCTTCCAACTATATCAGTTTGATTAAGAAAATCTTTCATGTAAGCATTTCTCTTTCCAGTTTGGGTAGATATGCTACTTGTAACTTTAAACTCTAAATCGTTGGTAATTTTCAGGGTAGGCGAAAAAAATACATTAACATTTAAAAGGTTACTCTTATCATTATATGCATCTAACAAGGCAAGAGGATTTAAAGCACCAGCAGGCTGGTCGTAATCACCATTAGCTTTTCTAAATGCCCTTGTAGGATTCCATTGCAATGCATTTCCAATTAAACTACCTTCAAATCCTGCATTTTCAGAAACTGGTGCTATCCCTTCATCTACTTGCCCAGCTCTAATTCCATAATCAAAATTAAGTTTGTTGTTAACTAGTTTTGATGAACCTTGAAAATTCAACATATATTTTTTTAAGTCAGAGTTTTTAACAACACCTTCTTGCCCAAAGTAACCTACTGAAAGCCTATAGTTGCTTTTGTCAGAGCTTCCACTAACCGAGATATTGGCATTTTGAGAAAACCCTGTACGAAAAATTTCTGATTGTGCATCAACAGAACTTCCTTGATCACCACTTGTTAAACCATATTGTGTAAGTGCCGATCTATAAGAAGCTGCATTTAATACATTGTATTTTTTTGAAACATTACTACTACCTATTTGGTAAAGAAAATCAACTTTAGGCGTCCCATTACCTTTTTTTGTCTCAATTAAAATTACTCCGTTGGCACCCCTGCTACCATAAATAGCAGTAGCAGATGCATCCTTTAGTACTTGTACATTGGAAACATCATTGGCATTAATAAATAAAAGAGGATCAACATCTGGGGTTGAACCCAAACCAACAGCACTTAACTGTGGTCGTGCATTTCTACCGTCTAAAGGTATACCATCTACAACATACAATGGTTGTCCAGCACCTTGCCGTACTGATGAATTTCCTCTAATTTTTACGGTAACGGCAGCACCAGGTTGCCCACTATTGCTTAATACTTGTAACCCTGCAACCTTACCTTGTATTAATTGATCAGGGCCAGAAATAGCGCCTTGGTTGAAACTTTTAGCTGTTACTATAGAAATAGCACCTGTCAGGTCTTTTTTTCTAACACTACCATACCCTACAAGAACAACTTCTGCCAACCCTTCCCCACTCACCTTCAATATTACACTTGCTATATCATCTTCACCCACGTTTACAACCTGCGTACTATATCCCACAGAAGTTACCGTTACACTTTTTGTGGTAGATGGCACTGTCAAACTAAACATACCGTCATCACCAGTTTTTGTAGCTTTGGTATTACCCTTAGCAGTTACAGTAGCGCCGCTTACGGCAGCACCATCTTTTTCACTTGTTACTTTTCCTACAATTGTTTTTTGCTGTGCATTTACAAAAAATGGCAACATAAACAATATTACAGCGTATTTCAGCTTTTTGGCAATCATTAATAAATTCATATAATATAATTTAATTTGGTATTCTAAAAGTAGACCGTTTATTTCGCATTAAATAAATGTTAAATTTTAAATAGCTTTGCAAACGTTTGCACAAATGTTTGCGGGGGAAAAAACAATTATATTGTGACAATATTATTTTATTTATGGAAACAATTACACTTAAAAAAATATCAGAAGTGCTCGGTCTAAGTATTTCTACCATATCTCGTGCTTTAAAAAACCATCCTGATATTTCTGAAAATACTAAACGAAGGGTGCATGAGTTAGCAGATGCTTTAGATTATGAGCCTAATATAAATGCAATAAATTTACGTGCAAAAAAAAACAGGGTATTTGGCTTAATTGTACCTTCAATATCAGGGTTCTTTTACGATTCCTTTATATCTGCTATCGAGGAAGAATGCAGGGCTAATGCATATAGCTTAATGATACTACAATCTAGCAACGACGCCGCTATAGAAATAAACAGTTTGCATATTTGTAGGCAAAACAGAGTGTGTGGTTTATTTGCATGCCTAACCACAGAAACAAAATCGTTAGTTGCCTTCGACAAATTTAATGAGGCAGATATACCTCTTGTATTTTTTGATAAAGTACCCGAGGAAACAAAGTATAATAAAATATGTATAGCAGATGAAAAAGCAGCAAAACAAGCAGCAGAGCTACTACAAAAGAATAATAAAAAACATATACTAGCTATTTTTGGCAACGAAAATTTATCTATTACTCGTACAAGGTTTAAGGCATTTCAAAAAGTAATATCTACAGAAAAAGACGTAACGATTTACAATGAATATTGCAATGACTCCGATATTGCAAAAAAAATTACTAAAAAACATTTTGCAAAAAAAGAAACCCCAGCTGCAATTTTTTGCATGAGCGATGATATTTTAATTGGTGTGATGAAATGTTTAAATGAATTAAAAATTTCAATACCATCAGAGGTAGCTGTGATAGCACTTAGCGATGGTTTCTTGCCTAAGATTTATACTCCAGAAATTACTTACATAGAAACGAGTGGGTACAAATTAGGCAAGCTATCTTTCACAAAAATGCTAAGTTGCATAAATGGTAATACCGATACAGAGGAATTGTTTATTACAACTCCATTGGTGAAGGGTGGATCGTTGTAGGAGGTTGAAAGTTGTTGAAGATTGTTGAACGTTTATACACTTTAAAATTGAACATTGAATATTGAAAATTTTTCCTAAAGTAAACTGCCATTTGCAAAGTGCCTAACAAAAAAAAACCTCCCGCAATTATAATTACGAGAGGTTTATATTTTAAAAAAGCAAGATTAATTTATTCTGCTGCTTTCGCATCAGCTTCATCGCTTGTTAATTTGGCTTTTAAGTCAGCCAAAGCACCAAGTTCGCCCATTGTAGTTTTTTCTACCTTACTTTGAATAGCTTTTACAGCTTTCTTAGTAGTTTCTACATCAGCTTTTTTCTCTTTAATTTCTACTTGTCTTTCTTCTTCTTTTTCTTGCTCCCACAATCTTGTATGGCTAAGTACAATGCGTTTGTCGTTGCGGTCAAATTCTATTACAACAAAATTTGCAATTTCATCTTGTGTAATAGCTTTTTCATCTTCCTTCATCAAATGGCGGGTAGGTGCAAAACCTTCTAAGCCATAAGCCAATTGTACCACAGCACCTTTATCATCTTTCTTTATAACCGTTCCTTCATGCAATGAACCTACTGCAAAAGTATCTTCAAGGCTGTTCCAAGGGTCTTCTTCTATTTGCTTATGACCAAGTTGTAATTTACGTCCTTCTTTGTCAATGCTCATAATCATTACTTCTATTTCGTTGCCTACTTTAGTGTACTCATTAGGATTGCCAAAACGCTTTAACCAGCTTAAATCACTTATATGAATCATACCGCCAATACCAGTAGACAATTCAACAAACACACCATATGGAGTAATATTTTTTACCGTACCGCTGTGCTTACTGCTTTCTGGAAATTGATTTTCGATAGTACTCCAAGGATCTTCTGTTAATTGCTTAATAGACAAACTCATTTTACGAGTATCTTTATCTAAAGTAACAACTTTTGCTTCGTACTCATCACCCAATTTAAAAAATTCTTTAGCATTTATAGGAGTATTAGCCCAAGTAATTTCGCTTACGTGTACCAATCCTTCTACACCTGGTGTAATTTCTAAGAAAGCACCATAGTCTTCTATGTTTACTACTTTACCTTTTACATTATCAGCTTCCTTAAAGTTTTCTGCAAGGGTATCCCAAGGGTGAGCAGTTAATTGTTTCAAGCCAAGGCTAATGCGTTTTTTGTCATCATCAAAGTCAAGTACAACCACATTTATTTTTTGATCCATCTTTAATACTTCACTAGGATGGTTTATGCGACCCCAAGAAATATCGGTGATGTACAATAAACCATCTAAGCCACCAAGATCCAAGAATGCACCAAAATCAGTAATATTTTTGATAACACCTTCCAATACTTGTCCTTTTTCTAGCTTACCTATTATTTCAGCTCTTTGTGCTTCTATATCACTTTCAATAAGTGCTTTGTGAGATACAACTGCGTTTTTAATAGCTTCATTTATTTTTACTACTTTAAACTCCATTGTTTTTCCTACAAACTGGTCGTAGTCGGTTACAGGTTTCACATCTATTTGAGATCCTGGTAAGAAAGTTTCCATACCAAATACATCTACAATAAGTCCACCTTTGGTTTTGCTGGTAACTAAACCTGTTACGATTTCGCCAGTTTTGTTTACTTCCACAATTCTTTCCCAAGCACGTGTGCTGCGAGCAGCTTTACGACTTAGGTTAAGGTTGCCTTCTCTGTCTTCTTTTTCCACCACCATTACTTCAATTACATCTCCTACTTTAATACCGCCTGGTATATCTCTAAATTCATTTAAAGAAATAAGACCATCACTCTTAAAGCCAATGTTTACAACGGCATCAGTTTTGGTTAAAGATTCAATCGTTGCTTGAATCATTTCACCATCGTTAATTTGCTTAAAAGTATTGTCGTAAACGACATCATACTTTTCTTTTTCTTCTTTGTTGTAAGAAGATACGTTTCGTTTATCCCTGCTCCAATCAAAATCATCATGGGCAGTTTGTACAGGTGGCACATAAGCTGGCTTAGCTTCAGCAACAGCTTCCACTGCTACTTCAGTAGCCTCAGGAGCATTTGTTATCGCAGTTACCTCTGGTGCATCTTGTGCTCCCAACGGCGCCTGATCATCTGCGTTTAGTTGTTTGTTAATGTTAAATGACATAAAGTAAACCGTTTGTTTTTTTTACGGAAGGCAAAAGTACGATTTATAAGACTATTGCCATACTTTTTTTTGGCTTAATTTTGTTTGTAAAATCTTTGCAACCAGTTTTGCCGTAGTTTGATTATCACTATTTTACATCAATTTTTTATTTTTATATATGAGCCAAGTCTGTATCATTTTTCCACATCAGCTTTTTAAACAGCACCCTTCTTTACAAAAAAACACAAAAATATTTTTGATTGAAGAGTTTTTATTCTTCAATAAAATAAATTTTCACAAACAAAAATTGGTACTTCATCGTGCAAGTATGAAGGCTTATGAAGCATTTTTACAAAAACAAAATTTTGAAGTGGAGTACATAGAAAGTACAGATAAACGAAATGATGTAAGAGCACTAATTTTATCTTTGGCAAAAGAAAAAATTACCGCAATAAATTTTGCAGAAGTGGTAGATGATTGGCTGGAAAGAAGAATAGAGGCTGCTTGTAAAAAAAATAATATAAAAATAATAGCACATCCTTCTCCTGCTTTTTTAACAACCAAGCAAGAGGGCGACGATTTTTTTGCTTCGAAGAAGAAATATTTTCAAACAGATTTTTATATCCATCAAAGAAAAAAAAGAGGTATTTTATTAGAAGTGGGCGACCAACCGATTGGGGGCAAATGGAGTTTTGATGCAGAAAATAGAAATAAGTTTCCTGCAAATGAAACCGTACCAAAAATAAATTTTCCTATAGAAGATACCTTTGTAAAAGAAGCCAAAGAATATGTTTCAAAAAATTTTGCCAATAACTATGGAAGTGTGGAAGTGTTTTTCTACCCCACAAATTTTAAAGAATCGGAAAAATGGCTGCAAGATTTTTTAAAAAACAGATTTGAAAAATTTGGTATTTATGAAGATGCACTAGTAGCTAAAGAACATTTTTTAAACCACTCTGTGCTAAGCCCAATGATAAATATTGGGTTGCTTACCCCACAGCAAGTAGTAGATGCAGCACTAGATTTTGCCGCAAAAAACAATACAGCACTCAACTCTACCGAGGGTTTTATACGACAAATAATAGGCTGGCGAGAGTTTATAAAAATTGTATACCAACGAGAAGGAAGGAAGCAACGCACTATGAATTATTGGGGCTTTGAAAGAAAAATTCCTACCTCATTTTGGAGTGGCACTACTGGCATAGCACCCATAGACAACGTTATAAAAAAAGCATTAAAAACGGGTTATAATCACCATATAGAAAGGCTTATGCTGCTAGGTAATTTTATGCTGCTGTGTGAGTTTGACCCTAATGAAACTTATAAATGGTTTATGGAAATGTATGTGGATAGTTATGATTGGGTAATGGTACCAAACGTATACGGAATGGTGCAGTTTGCAGATGGTGGTTTAATGACAACAAAACCCTACATAAGTGGAAGCAATTATGTAACAAAAATGAGTGATTACAAGTCCTCCCCTTTTGGCGGAGAAAATCAAAAAGAAAATAGCTGGTGTGAAATTTGGGATGGATTATTTTGGCGTTTTATGCATGTGCATAGAAGTTTTTTTCTTAAAAATCCAAGGCTTGGCATGCTTGTAAAAATGTTTGATAAAATGCCCGAGGAAAAGCAAAAAAAACATATTGATATTGCTGATAATTTTTTGGAAAGTTTGGATAAGTAGCAGCGGGCAGTTGACAGGGGGCAAAATGCAGTTAATAATAAACCTAACAGAATTGTGGGAGCATAACTGGTTATTAAAAAATATCAAATCATTAAAATAATTATGAAAAACGTAAAAAAAGAAAACCTTCCAGAAAAAATATGCATTACTTGCAATAGGCCTTTTACGTGGCGTAAAAAATGGGAAAAAGTATGGGACGAAGTAAAATATTGCAGTGATAAATGTAGGGGGAAAAAGTAATGAGCAGCTGGCAAAGTACAATTTGAAATGAACAAAATGGGTTTAACAATATTAATCATTTTTAGCACTTAGCAGTCTTACTTAATTTTTGCTGAGCAAAAAAAAATTCGCTTATTTCTTTCAAAAAAATGCCTTCCAACCCTCTGGCAAAAAGCTAAAACAGTTGTCGGAAAAAAATATAAAGGTTGTTGTTAAAATAAATTATCAATTAGCAAGTACAAGCAAAATTACTCAACTTTCAACTTCTTATAAAGACTTACTTTTGCAATAAAATAAAGGCATGGAAAAGAAGGCAAGTGAATCGTTTATTGTAATGACGGAATTAGTATTACCAAATGATACGAATAATTTTGGGAATTTAATGGGAGGTCGTTTGATGTATTGGATGGATATAGCCGCTGCATTAGCAGCCATGAAACATTGTGCAGCCCCAGTAGTTACTGCATCGGTAGATAATATCTCTTTTGAAACACCCATAAAAATAGGCAATGTAGTACATATAGAAGCTAAAGTAACCCGTGCTTTTAACAGCAGCATGGAGGTGCATATGAAAGTATGGGGCGAAGATGCAATACAACAATACCGTTATAAAAGCAACGAAGCATATTATACATTTGTAGCACTAGACCCTAATGGAAAACCAAGAGCAATAAACACACTAGTACCAGAAACAGAAGATGAAATAAAATTGCACGAAGGCGCTTTGCGTAGAAGGCAGATAAGATTAATACTAGGAGGTAAAATGAAACCAGAAGATGCAGAAGAATTAAAAGCTCTTTTTATAAAATAGACTTTACAGATGGCATCATTAAAAAAGATGCCATCTGCTTTTATAATATTACTTACCAGCTAATTTTACTATACTAAACTATCGCTATTAGCACAACTCCTTTGCCCAACAACACTCCATAAATTGATTAGGCAAGAACGCCTCACGGGTTCTTGCAGCGTTTTATGTACTGCTATAGAAAATTGAAAAGTCACATCGATAATTTTGTAGGCTCCACTAGGTTAGATAAAACCTACATTTCAAATAATA
>JANXOQ010000395.1 GCA_025357775.1 Ferruginibacter sp.
AAAGGTTGTTTATGCAACTAAAATACAAATATACGGCACTAAAACCTAAAAAGATTGACAAAAACTATAAAAATTTATGACAAGAATAGACAAGATTAAAGAATTATTAATTGCAAATTCAACAGACAGCTTTTTGCAACATGCACTTGCTTTAGAATATATTAAAGAAAATAACGATAAAAGTGCAAAAACATTATTTGAGTCTATTTTAGAAAATGAACCTTCTTATGTAGGATCTTATTATCACTTAGGCAAATTATTAGAAAGGAATAATGAGAAATTTCAAGCAATTATTATTTATAAAAAAGGTATGCAAGAAGCTAATGTTATAAAAGACAATCATAGTTACAATGAGTTAAAAGGAGCTTTAGAAGATTTAGAAGATTAATTTTTTTGTTTGTTAATTATTTAATCAAACCAAAAACATAAATTATTTAAAAAAATCTTAATTATTGTGCTAATAAAAATACAATTGGGTTTACTTTGAGAAAACATGTGTAAAATCCTTAGGCAGAGATTAACCCCATGTGCTTAATGCAGTAAGTTAATAATAGAATTTCACTACACTTTATAATACTTATTATCATCAATAACTGTCCTAAAAATATCACCAAAACTTTATGAAAACTCAAGATTTGGATGTTTAAAAAATTATTTGATGAAAATGGAATTTCATATTACGAAAAAAATAAAAACTACATTATTGAAACATATAAATTAATACTTTTAAGTAACGGATTAAAATTGCGTATACAGTTTCAAATTTAAATTTTGATTTCTAATATTAAATTTGATGCCCTATATTTGCAAAGGCAAGTCTTATACGACCAGCTCCTATTTAACTCCCCCAGGACCGGAAGGTAGCAATGGTAGATGGTTGAGCGGTGCGATGTAAGTAACTTGCCATTTTTATTTTAATTATTCTTTATTATTTTAGAAAGAAATACAAAACTTTTACAGGAGAATTGCCTCCTTTCTTCATTGTCTTTTAAAATTTCGCTTTGCTTTATTACAAATTATTATTTCTATAATTGTGTACCTTAATAATTAAAATATTGTTTAATAGCTTTTAAATTTGAATGCCTTAATGTTGAAAATTTATAAGTTAATATTGGTTTAGCCTTCATTATTCTTATGACAACTAATTTTCTTTATTTATAACTTGTGTTTTTTGTTTGGCATAGTAGATCATATTTCTTGGTTTTCTTTACTTTTTGCATTGTTCATTATTTGTGTGCCTGCTATTATTTTTATAACCATATACTTTATTTATTTTTTCATACAAAGGGTCATCTATCAAAGGCTAAACTCATTTTTTCTAATATTGTTTTTACATTAATATTTATTGCATAGATATATTTTTGGTTTTCGGATTTTATCATTTTCTTCAAACACCAGTACAGAGATATTGCACATTACAACACCTATAATAGTGCATTTCTAACGGCAAATGTTGGGCTTGTATTTTTTATTGGAATTGTGCAAGCATTTACAACATCTAAAGAAATAGATTGGATGGAAAGAAAAAGCCTTCATAGAAATATAATGAATCTATTTATTTTGCGATAATTAGTTTGCTTTGCTGTACTGTACCATTTACAAACAAACTTATACAATACATACCTGCACTATAAATATTCGTGTTGAAAATAAAATTGTGTAAACCTGAATTTTTATTACAACTTTCGAGTAATAAAGTTTGGTTACCGTACATATCTGTAACTGTAATTTTTATGTTACTAGTTTTTTTTAACCCGTAAGAAATATTTGTTACGTTACTTGTAGGGTTAGGATAAATATGTAAATTTTTATCTTTTTTTGTATCATTGAGATATGTAATATTATTGGTATCAAGAGCCAAAACTTGACCGCAAGGAGAATTATTAGCTTTTATTTTATTACCGATTAAAACATTTTTATCTTTTACATTTTGCGGTAAATCTCTTGTTCCAACTTGGTTTGGTTGATCTACACCACTAGGCCAAACCCATGCTAGCAAACCAATAATATCTACATCAGATGCTGCAAGGTTATAATAATCTTGTACAACTAAATCCATATTAGCCGCTGTTTGCCCTGCTGTTCCATATTCAGGAATCCAATTATCATCTATCACAATAAATATTTTTTGGGCTGCTGTGCTTCTTCGTAATTTAAGATCTGCTAAGTTTTGTAAATAAGAAGTATTGGTAGAAGGATTAAACATAAAATATCTGTCAAAGCCCACCCAATCTACCGTTGTGGGTATTTGCACCGTATTCACTTGGTTGTATGCTTCTATTAATAAAATAGGAATTGTTGGATAATCATTTTTAATCATTTGCGAAACATTATTCAAATCATCAAACGAAACGCCATTCCAGGTAGGTTCATCTATTAAATAAAATGCACCAATCTTTGCAGAGGTAAGCACAGTGCCATTTACGGCTTTAAAAGTATTCCATCTTGCTTGGTAATCGCTATATAATTTGTAATGCCTACCACTTGGCGCATTTGCATCAAACAAATAATAAAATACATCTTGAAATGCTAAAAATGGTTTTGTGCAAAGTTGGCTCATAAGATTAATACGATTCACTAAATTTTCTGATGCATAGTAAGCAGTCATTTGATTTAGGTTAGTAAAAGAAGCCACCTCACTCGTATAATTATTATTTGGTACGGGATTGCTATTGCTTGGTCTAT
>JANXOQ010000402.1 GCA_025357775.1 Ferruginibacter sp.
CGTGAATATTTTAAAAAACTCAATTTATTACATAGTAAAATTTTAGGCAAACATGTAAACAAGAATTATAAATATTCGTAAATCTGTGAATAATACAAAAATTAGTAATTATTGTGTAAATTAAAATAATAAAAAAGAATAACTTTTGCAGAGTGAAAATGAATTCACAACAAAAAAAGAATCAGATGAAAAAGATTATTTTGATGCTTGTAGTTATTACAAGCGTAAGTGCAAAAATAAATGCACAAAGCGAAAAAAATGATAATGCAAGTAAATTCCATATTGGAATAAAAGGTGGTGTAAATGTATCTAATGTATACGATACAAAAGGACAAGATTTTGTAGCAAAAGCAAAAACAGGTGTTGCAATTGGAGGTTTTGTACAAATACCAATTGGGAGTTTAATTGGTATTCAACCAGAAATCTTATACTCACAAAAAGGGTTTAAAGGTACAGGCACAATACTGGGTAGCCCTTACAGTTACAAGCGCAGTACAAACTATTTAGATATTCCAGTTTTGTTAACTATAAAACCGACAGAAATGTTAACAATAGTTGCTGGACCACAATATTCATTTTTATTAAGTGAAAAAAATGAATTTCAAAGTACATTATTTACGTCTGTCCAGGAACAACAATTTAAAAATGATAATATAAGAAAAAATATATTATCGTTTACAGGTGGTGCAGATTTTAATTTTGATAAATTAGTAATTGGTATTAGAGGATCTTGGGATTCACAAAATAATGCTGGTGATGGCACAAATAATACACCTCGTTACAAAAATGTATGGTACCAAGCTACCCTTGGATACAGGTTTTAATTCTTTATTTATAATTCAACAAATATTAGGTACAATAAATAGTCGGGTTTTTATCCGACTATTTATTGTATAAAAATTAAATATAAAAATTATGAAACCAAATATTGGTATATCAGAAAAAAATATAAATATTATAGTAGATACTCTTACAATAATATTAGCAGATGAGCATGTATTGTATATGAAGACAAGAAAATTTCATTGGAACGTATTTGGAAATAGTTTTATGGAACTGCATAAACTTTTTGAAGATCAATATACTGAAATTGAAGAAATAATAGATGAAGTAGCAGAACGTATCAATAAATTGGGCAGCAAAACTATAGGTACTATGAAAGAGTTTTGCGAAATAGCAAGGTTAAAGGAGCATTCAAAAAAATATCCTGAACAAAAAGAAATGCTGAAAGAATTATTATTAGATAATGAAGCTTTAATAATTGAATTGCGCAAAGATGTAGAAGTAGCTAAAGAAAAATTAAAAGATGCAGTTACATCAGATTTTTTAACTGGATTAATGGAACAACATGAAACAATAGCATGGAAACTTAGGAGATATTTAAGCTAAGATTTAATGATAAATTGGGTAAAAACAAAAAGGAGTTGCGCAAAATAATTTTTGTATTATAAATTATAATATTGGATGTAATTATTCCGTTTAGATACATTTAAAAGTATGCTAAACGGATTTTTAGTTTTTGGTTAATTAACACAATTAGCTTAAAATAAAAACAAAGAAAATAATTAAATATTTGAGTGCAATTATGTATAAAAATATTGTAAATGTTTTGCAATTAAAAAACCTAAGGCTAAACAAACTTTAATACATATTACTTAACTTTTTTACAATTATTTATAACTTTATTTTTTCATTACTTCAAAATGTCCCTGTAGCTAACAAGCTGTTAAACAATATTTAACTAACTTTATATAACAAACTTGAATTTTTTTTCTTGAAAATACACATAAAATATATGGTAAGTGCTCGTTGCAAAATGCTCGTAAGGGATACTTTAAAGGCACTTGGGCTGCACTTTGTAATGGTAGAGCTTGGTGAGGTAGAAATAATGGAAAATATTACTACCGAACAAAGAGAGCAACTAAAAGTAAATTTGAAAGAAGCTGGGCTTGAACTCATAGAAGATAAACGAGCCATACTTTTAGAAAAAATAAAACTCACCATTATAGATGTTGTACACAATAGGGAAGAAGATACAAGAATAAATTTTTCACATTATTTGAGCGAAAAATTAAAGTACGATTATACACATTTAGCCAACATTTTTTCTGAAGCAAACAGCACTACTATAGAGCAATATATGATAGCACAAAAAGTAGAACGTATAAAAGAATTGATAACATATGATGAACTAAACATTACAGAAATTGCATGGAAAATGAATTACAGCAGTGTAGCACATTTAAGTAATCAATTTAAAAAAGTAACAGGACTTACGCCATCGCATTTTAAAAAAATAAAAGATATTAAAAGACAAAGTTTGGAAGAGTTGTAGTGTAGAATGATTTTGTAAGTTTAGTTGAATACTATCTCTTAAAAAATTAGTGGAAAAAGAACGAAAGAAAATATATAAAGAGGAACTATTTTAGCAGAAAAATAAAAAACAACGTGAAGCAAATTGATATGATACTAACAAATGAAAACAATGAAGCTATGTTGAAAAGTGATTTTTTTTTACAAGAAGTTTTTATGAAAGCACCTGTAGCAATGCTTGTACTTACTGGCATTGATTATAAAGTAGAAATGGTAAATGAATTAATGCTGCAAATATTAGGTAATAAAAATATTAATTTACAACAACCAATTTTTGAGCAAATGCCCGAGCTAGCAAAGCAATTAAAAAGCAGTATAGATAGTGTATATATAACAGGTATTGAAACTAATATAAAAGCATACCAAACTAAAGGTGTAATAAATGAAGAAAAAGGAGATTATTTTTTTGATTTTATAATAAAAGCAAAAAAAGAAATTGATAAAAGCATAACTAGTATTATAGTAGTTGCAAATAATGTAACTACACAAATACTTACTACAAAAAAAATTATAGAAAGTGAGCAAAGACTCAGTGAAATGGTGCATTCATCCCCATCGCTTATTGCCATTTTAGAAGGAGAAGATTTTATAATAACAATGGCTAACGATTCTATTATAGAGCAATGGGGAAAAGGAAAAGATGCAATTGGGAAACCTTTTCTAACCATACTGCCTGAGTTGGATGCACAAGGTTTTGGAAAATTATTGCGCAATGTATATCTAACAGGTAGGCCTTACTATGCATACGAAATGCCTGTAAAGCTTGAAATGAATGGCGTAATGACAGAATCTTATTTTAGTTTTATATATCAAGCACAGCGCAATAGTAAACAAGAAATATGCGGTGTAGCTATTATGGCAAGCCAAGTAAACTCTCATGCAAAATTAAATGTACAATTAAAAGAAAGCGAAGAGCGATTTAGAGAGTTGGCAGATAATGTACCCATATTTATTTTTATTATAGAACCAAATGAGGTTGCTACTACAAGCTTTTGGAACAAAACTTTTTTAAATTATACGGGGCAAACATTTAATGAATCTATAGGAAAAACATGGAATGAATTTATACACAAAGAAGATATACCTAGCATAATGGAAGTGTACATTTATGCATATGAAAAGAGAATTTCTTACGAATTACCGTTTATTAGAATAAAAAGATATGATGGTATTTACAGATGGTTTCAAATAAATGCAAACCCACGTTATATACCTACCGGAGACTTTATGGGTTATATTGGTACAGGCGTAGATGTACATGATCAAAAAATAAAAGAAGACATATTAAAAATAAGCGAAGAAAAATTTAGACATTTATTAGAGCAAGCACCTGTACCTATTTGGATTTTAAATGGTGCAAATATGCGATTAAATTTAGCCAATGAACTTGCGCTAAAAATTTGGAAAGTAGGTAGAGAAGTAATTGGAAAACCGTTTTTAGAAATTGTACCAGAGCTAAATGGACAACCTTTTATGACTATGCTATTAGATGTATATAATAATGGAGTTTTACATAACGAAAACGAAATTGAAACATTTTTTTTAAATAAAAAAGGACAAAAAGAAAATTATTTTTTCAATTTTGTATACCACCCTACAAAGCTTGAAGATGGCACTATAACTGGTATAATGGTAAGAGCTACTGATGTAACAGAGCAAGTATTGGCAAGAAATTTAAACAAGCATATATATGATACACAAGCAAAAGTTTTAGAAGAAAGAGTGATAGAGCGTACACTAGCACTAGATATAGCCAATAAAGAATTACAACAACGTAATAAAGAAATTGCATTTAGCAAATACAATAAAATATTTTTAACAGAGTTTTCGGAAAAGTTTTCGGGCAGTAATATTCAAAAAGAATTTTTTAATTCACTGGTAAAATTTATTACGGATATAACTAAATTGGATTATGCGTTTATAGCAAAATTTAAAGACGTAGCTAAAGATGAATTTACGCTAGAAACAATTGCAGTAAATAAGCTAGGAAACCCGATAGAAAATTTTGATTACTCCATACATAATGACTTTAACAAAAAAGTTGTACACGATACCTTATTTGCGTATACAGAAAATGAAAAATTCTTTTTTTTGAAATCGGAGATTGTGGCAAAATTTAATGTAGAAGGTTACATTGGTGTAACACTGTACGATGCAAAAGAAAAAGCCATAGGCGTAATAGCTGTAATGCATAATAAAAAAATAGAGGATGAAGAAATGGTAAATGCTATTTTAAAAATAACAGCAAAACGAACGGAGTTGGAATTTGAAAGAATTGCAAATGAAGAAAAACTTACAAGTAATAATACCATGCTTGAAGAAAAAAATAATTTGCTACAAGAAATAAATAACCAACTGCAACAAAAAAATAAGGAAATAGAACAAGCAAACGAAAAATTATTAAACGATTATGCAAGAAGCCTTATAGAAGCTAGCCATGACCCCCTTGTAACCATTAGCACAGATGGCAAAATAATGGATATGAATGAAGCAATGGTAAAAGTTTCAGAATCAAGTAGAGAAAAACTAAAAGGAACTAATTTTAAAAATTATTTTACAGATAAAGAAAAAGCAAAAGCAGTATACGAAAGCGTTTTTGCTAAAGGATTTGTAACAGATTTTCCACTTACAATGTTAAATGGAAAACTTACAGATGTATTATTTAACGGCTCGGTATATAAAGATGCAAAAGGTAAAGTGCAAGGAGCTGTAGTAGTAGCAAGAGATGTAACGGATCAAAAAAAAATAGAAAAAAATTTGGTACAAAGTTTAAAAGAAGTATCCGATTATAAATATGCATTAGATGCATCTTCCATTGTAGAGGTAACAGACGATAAAGGAATTATTAAGTACGTAAACGAAAACTTTTGTAAAATTTCTCAATATTCATCAGAAGAACTTATTGGTAAAACGCATAGTATGATAAATTCTAGCTCTCATACGTCAAAATCTATGAATGACTTATGGGCAACTATTTCTAGCGGAAAAATATGGAGAGATGAAATAAAAAATAAAAAAAAGGATGAAACATTTTATTGGGTGCTAACTACTATTGTACCATTTTTAAATGATGCAGGCAAACCATATCAATTTGTAGCAATAAGAACTGATATTACACAGCAAAAAAAGATTGAGCAAGATTTAATAGAAGCAAAAATAAAAGCAGAAGCATCATCTGCCGTAGCAGAAGAAGCTGCAAAATCTAAACAACAATTTTTGAGTAATATGAGCCACGAAATACGTACTCCCATGAATGCTATAATTGGATTTACAAAAGTGGTATTAAAAACGGAACTTAATCCAAAACAAAAAGAATACATAAGTGCTATAAAAATGAGTGGCGATGCATTGATTGTACTAATAAACGATATTTTAGACTTAGCAAAAGTGGATTCAGGAAAAATGACTTTTGAGAAAGCTCCGTTTAAATTGGCACTATCTATAGATGCTATGTTGCATTTATTTGAAACAAAAATTCAAGAAAAGAATTTAATATTAGTAAAGGATTATGATAAAAATATACCAAATGTTATAATAGGAGATGCAATACGATTGCACCAAATAATTTTAAACTTGGTAGGCAATGCTGTAAAATTTACAGAGTATGGTATAATAACTGTAGGTGTAAAATTATTAGAAAATGATGATGAAAAAGTAACCATAGAATTTTCTATATCCGATACTGGTATTGGCATAAAAGAAGAAAAATTACAATCGATATTTGAAAATTTTCAACAAGCTACCGCCATTACATCACGGCTATATGGTGGCTCAGGGCTTGGGCTAGCAATTGTAAAACAGCTGGTAGACCTACAAGGTGGCAAAGTATCTGTGAAAAGTAAAATAGATGAAGGCACTACTTTTAGCTTTATTTTAAATTTTAATAAAAGTGAAAGCGATGAAATATTAGAAACAGAAATAATGGAGCTTGACGAAGAGGTTAAAGATATAAAAATATTGGTGGTAGAAGATATGCCATTAAATCAATTGCTAATGAAAACACTATTAGATGATTTTGGGTTTGAAAGTGATATTACAGCAAATGGAAAATTAGCATTAGAAAAATTAGCCACAAAAAAATACGATATTATTTTAATGGATCTGCAAATGCCCCAAATGAATGGGTTTGAAGCTACAGAGTATATTCGCAATACATTAAAATCTACTATACCAATAATAGCCCTTACGGCAGATGTAACTACGGTAGATGTAGCTAAATGCAAAGCAGTAGGCATGAATGATTATATTGCAAAGCCAGTAGATGAAAGATTGTTGTATACCAAAATTATTAACTTTGTAAAAAAGCCTGTTGTAGTAGTATCTACAGAGCTACTTATAGAAGCAATAGAAGAACAAAAGATTATAAAATGTATTGATTTAAAATATTTAGATAAACGTACAAAATCTAACCCTAAATTGATGATGGAAATGATGTCTATTTATTTAGAACAAACTCCTCCACTTATAGGCTTAATGAAAAAAAGTTTTATAAATAAAGATTGGGAAAGCCTAGATGCAGCTGTGCATAAGATGATACCTTCATTTATTATAATGGGTATGGACAATAACTATGAAGCCATGGCAAAAAAAATACAACGATATGCAGTAGCTAAACAAGAAGAAGAAGGAATACGAGATGTGGTAAACCAACTTGAAAATATACTTACCCAATCTTGTAAAGAAATAGAAATAGAATTTAATAATATGAAAAATAAACATTTATGAGCAGTAATAAAAAATTAAAATTATTTTTGGTAGATGATGATGCTGTATTTTTAAAAAATTTAGAAATAGAATTTCTAGATAGTGCAGATATTGAAGTGGAAACCTATTCCACAGGTGAATTATGCATAAAAGGTTTATCTAAAAAGCCAGATGTAATTATTTTAGATTATTACTTAGATGGCATAAATCCAAGTGCTATGAATGGCATTGCTACATTAGATAAAATAAAAGCTTATAATGAAGAAACTGCAGTCATCATGCTATCATCGCAAGATAGTATAGAAGTGGCGGTAGATTGCATGCACCACAAAGCATTTGATTATGTAATAAAAAGTGAAACCGCTTTTATGCGATTGAAAAAAAACATAACTAATATTATAAAGTACCAAAAAATGGAAAAAACATTGGATTGGTATATGGAGAGGATGTAGCAAGGTTGAAGATTCAAAAACAAATGTTCAATAATCATTTTAAAATGTTCAATAATTAATTTTGAATATTCAATATTCAAGTTTGTTATTCCGAAATTTAATTGTTCTCATCAATAAGTATCCATACTAAAAATTCGTAAATATCATCAAACTTTAATAAAAAACATTTACTGAAGTAGGCACTTACTCACTCCATTTTTAATTGTGTTAAATAAACTGGTTTATGTTTAATCATTATACAAGTAATATTATGGAAAATACTTTCGAATGATTTTATTCTATTAAACCTGTAACAATACTCATCTAAGTACGGTTGCAGATTTTTTACGCTATGATGTACTCCTCTGAGCCAAGCTTTAAGCATCATCACCTGTCTAT
>JANXOQ010000403.1 GCA_025357775.1 Ferruginibacter sp.
AAAGTATTTCAAATTTGCTGAAATTAATTTGAATTTTGGTAACCCTATTTTTACTTTAGAAAATATCTTAGCTACAGAACAAATAAATTATTTATTACCATTAAATAATTCTTTCGCAGATATAACTAGCAATTATAAAAATAATTTTACAAAAAATGTAAAACGTGCAAGTAAAGTTGGCTTTAGTTATTTTGAAGATACGAACTACACCGAATTTATAGACCTTTACAAAAAGCTATATCAGCAAAGGTTTAAAAATGTAAGTAATAATGACTACGCTGCATTAAAAGCAAATTGCCACTTATTGCAAACAAAAAATGATTTGGTGTTAAAAAAAGTATTACTAAACGAAAATGTATTAGCAACTGTTATTTTATTGAAAGATAAAAATAGATTATACAACATAGCATCTTCTGTAACTACGGAAGGCAAAAAACTAAGGGCGAATTATTTTTTATACGATAAAATTATTGAGGAGTTTGCTGGCACTAATTTAATATTAGACTTTGAAGGAAGCAACATAAAAGGAATAGCAGATTTTTATAAATCTACTCAACCAATATCAGAGCAGTTTTTGTCTATTAAGTTTAATAACCTACCTACGTTATTAAAAATTTTCAAAAAATAGTTCATCTACTTTATAGAATCAAGTAAAGCTTCCACCATTAATAAATCTGCAGGCTTTGTAATTTTTACATTTTGCTCCTCTCCTTCTACCAAAACAATCTTTAGCCCAAAAGCCTCTACTACACTAGCTTCGTCTGTAAATTTATCTTTATAGTCTATATTAAAAAAAGCAGGCAATAAAATTTTACTATGAAAAGTTTGTGGTGTTTGTATTAGTCTAAGTTTATTTCTATCTACTGCTTCGTTACCATTTTCGGTAATTAAACGAACACTATCTTTACAATCTATTGCAGGTATTGCAGAGCCTACCTCCATTACTTTTTCATAACAGCGATTAATGAGTGATTCACTAAGCATTGGTCTTACAGCATCGTGTACAAAAATCACACAATCATCTTCAGCTATTTTAGCCAATCCATTTTGCACAGAGTGAAACCTTGTTCGCCCTCCTTTTGTTATTTGCACTCTTTTATAATCAAAAAATGCATCCACTATTTCTTGCCCTTTGCCAATATGCTCTTCTGCTAATACTAGTATTATTTTACAATCGCTATACGCTTCTAAAAATGTTTTTATTGCATAATACAGCACTGGCTTACCTTTTAGCATCATAAATTGTTTAGGAATTTCACTATTCATTCTACTTCCGTTACCACCAGCAACTATTACTGCATATTTGTTCATCAAATGTTGTTTTTAAAATATTTTGAATTAAGTACAAACTTTAATCTCCTTTTTGGATATTTATATGGTTTAGTCTTTGTAAATACCTATTATTTTTTCTCCTTTACTATTTTGCATTGCTCTATACATACCAGCACTGTTAAACATCATACTCACATTGCCTTGTGCATCTACCCCTATCATGCCTCCTTCCCCATCAAGTTCTAACAATTTTTTATGCACTACTTCATGCATTGCATTTTGTAAACTCATATTTTTATATTCCATGTGAGCGGCTACATCATAGGCTGCTACTGCTTTTATAAATGGCTCACCATGGCCAGTGCAGCTAATAGCGCAAGTGGTATTGTGTGCATAAGTACCAGCACCAATTACTGGGCTATCTCCTATTCTACCAAACTTTTTGTTAGTCATACCTCCTGTGCTTGTACCTGCGGCAATATTTCCATTTATATCACAAGCAGCTGCACCTACAGTACCAAATTTTTTATCTTTCATCAATTCTTCCAAGCCTTGATGCGTATGGTCTAGCGAATAATTATCGCTATCTCTTAAAGCCTTCCATTGGTCATATCTAAATTGTGAAAAGAAAAAATCATCTGGCTCTAATTTTATTCCTTGCTTTATTGCAAAATCATTAGCACCTTTTCCACTTAAAAATACATGGTTGCTATTTCGCATTACCTCTGCAGCAAGTTCTATAGGGTTGCGTACATTTCGCACAGCCGCCACTGCACCAGCTTCTCTATCTTTACCATCCATAATAGCAGCATCCATTTCCTGCACTCCTTTTTTTGTAAACACAGAGCCCCGCCCCGCATTAAACAATAGGTTATCTTCTAAAATTACAATAGCAGCTTTTACAGCATTTACTGCTGAGCCACCTTCTTCTAACACTGCATAACCTCCAGTTAAAGCATCATCCAAAGCCTTTGTGTAAGCGGCTTCCAGCTCAGGTGTCATATCTTCTTTTAAAATAGTACCTGCTCCGCCGTGTATTGAAATTGAATATGTTTGCATAAATTATTTAATAGATTTATAAATTATTTTTTTTGATTAGCCACTGCTAAATAATAAATAGGTACTCCTAATAAAACAATACCTAAACCCCAGCCCGCAAATACAGGTTTATAAAATATAAGTAAAACACAAAAAGTAATAGCCATTAAAATATAAATAGCAGGCAATACTGGATATCCAAATGCTTTGTAAGGACGTTCTGCATTAGGCATTTTTTTTCTTAAAATAAA
>JANXOQ010000410.1 GCA_025357775.1 Ferruginibacter sp.
AATAAATTTACAAATATATTCTAAGCGGGGGGTGCATTGTGGAGTATATATTAGGAGCATACAGATTAATACTTTAGTTATTTTTGTTTTATATACCTAACAGCTCATTAGTTTTAATATATTAATGCAACTTTTCTCTAAATACTAAAGCTTTTCTTTTTTAAAATTTAATTTTTATGTTGCTCCTTCCACAATTCATTAAAAGTTTTTTGACTAAATTTTAAATCTCCTCTATGCTTTGTCCAATCTGTAAAAATATTATTTACAAAAGTATTTTTTAGTGGGCCATTTCCCATGTTCATCATGTTTCTATGTAGGCTCGCAAATTTCCATAATTTCCAAGCAGCTTTTTCACCAAAACTAGCCATACCTTCTTCGGCTGCTTCCTTTCTATTTTCTAATAATAATTCGTGCAAGTTTATTTTTACAGCACATACTTCTGTACAATTTCCACAAAGTGATGATGCATGACTTAGGTGTTTAAAATCTTCCATACCCTGTAAGTTGGGTGTAATAACACTTCCAATAGGGCCACTATACGTAGTGCCATAACTAAAGCCACCAATATTTTTATACACTGGGCAAGCATTTAAGCATGCGCCACATCTTATGCAATACAAGCTTTCTCTTTGCTTAGGGTTTTGCAAAATATTAGTACGCCCATTATCTAACAATATTACATACATATCTTCAGGGCCATCTGTTTCGTTTGGTTGCTTTGGCCCAGCAATGATGCTATTGTATACAGTAATTTTTTGCCCAGTACCAAACGTACTTAGCAGTGGCCAAAACAATGCTAAATCTGTAATTGAAGGAATAACTTTTTCTATGCCCACAACAACTATATGTGTTTTTGGAAATGCACAACTCAACCTACCATTGCCTTCATTTTCTGTAACAGCTATTGCACCAATATCGCATAAAATAAAATTTGCGCCCGTTACACCTACTTCCGCTTCTACATATTTTTCTCTTAATATTTCTCTTGCCTTTAAGGTAAGTTGCTCAGGTGTTAAATCTATTGAAGTGCCTAATTTTTCGTGAAATAATTTTGCCACATCTTCTTTGCTTTTGTGCATGGCAGGTGTTACAATATGGTAAGCCGTTTCTCCATCTAGTTGTTGTATGTATTCGCCAAGGTCAGTTTCTATGCTATCTATTCCGTTCTTTTCAAGGTTATCATTTAAGTGAATTTCCTCCGTTACCATGCTCTTACTCTTCACCAATGTTTTGCATTTTTTTGCTTCGCAAATTTTTAAAATTTCTGCCATAGCCTCATCAGCAGTTTCTGCCCAAATAACCTTGCCACCTCTAGCTGTAAAATTTTTCTCAAAAGTTTCCAAGTTTTGATCTAAATTTTCTATAGCACGCCACTTAGTGTTTTTTGCACGCTCTCTGGCAAGGTGTTCATCTGCAAATTGTGTTTTACCCACAGGCACTACAGCATTGTATCTACCAATATTAAAATTTATTTTTTTTCTATGGTCAAGGTCGGGTGCTTTTAAGGCACTTTTTTGTAAAAATAAGTTTGAGTTTTCTGACATTGTAGAATTTTTAAAAGAAATACGAAGTTACTAAACTTAAATCTTTATAAAGTGTGAAAAATGTATAAACAAATGTCTTTATTTCTATCATAGTAGTGTTAATATTTTACCTTCGCTTAATGTTAAATAAATTATCTGGTTGGGATGATACAATTGTAGCACTAGCTACAGCACCGGGCATGGGAGCTATTGCTGTTATTAGAATTTCTGGGAGCAAAGCTTTTTCTTTAATAGATTCATTATTCCCATCAAAAAAAATTGAGGAGCAAGCTACACATACGGCACTTGTAGGTATGCTAAAAGATGAAGATAGATTGATAGATGAAGTGGTACTTACTTTATTTAAAGGCCCCAAAAGTTTTACAGGAGAAGATACCATAGAAATAAGCTGCCACGGAAGTACATTTATACAACAACAAATTATAGAAGCATGTGTGAGCAAGGGTGCACGCCTAGCAAGAGCTGGAGAGTTTACACAACGAGCATTTTTAAATGGCAAAATAGACCTTACACAAGCCGAAGCCGTTGCTGATATTATTGCGTCCAACACTGCAGCTTCGCAAAAAGCGGCATTGCACAACATACGTGGTGGCTTTTCGCATGAGCTTGCAAACATGCGTGAGCAACTCATCAGTTTTTCAGCATTAATAGAATTAGAATTGGATTTTGCAACAGAAGATGTGGAGTTTGCAGATAGAACACAATTTAAAAATCTAATAGAAAAAATTAGCCAATCAACCAATCAACTAATCAACTCTTTTATACTAGGAAACGTAATAAAAAATGGTGTTAGTGTTGCCATTATCGGCAAACCAAATGCTGGCAAATCTACTTTGCTTAATATTTTGCTAAATGAAGACCGAGCCATAGTAAGCGATATTGCTGGCACTACAAGAGATACCATAGAAGAAATTATAAATATAGAAGGCATA
Source organism: Ferruginibacter sp. (assembly GCA_025357775.1). Classification (GTDB taxonomy): domain Bacteria; phylum Bacteroidota; class Bacteroidia; order Chitinophagales; family Chitinophagaceae; genus Ferruginibacter. Next base: position 2,477 of record JANXOQ010000410.1, read on the forward strand.
TTATTTAGGCTAATAGATACCGCTGGCATCAGGGAAAACTCAGGCGATATTATTGAAAACTTTGGTATAGAAAAAAGTCTAAATAAAATGCGCAGTGCAGATATTGTACTATATATTTTTGACGTAAATACTGAAAGCCAAATAGATTTACAAACACAAATAAATATTTTTGAAACAGAAAATATAAAATACCTGCTTGTAGGAAATAAGGCTGACATAGGTTTTGCAGAAAATAAATTTACCCAAAAGGATATTCAATTTATATCTGCAAAAAATAATAATGGTATTGATAAATTAAAAGAAACACTTTTTACAACTACCGTACACTCAGCTACAAATGCTGAAAATAATATTGTAACAAATGCCCGCCATTTGGAATCGCTTAAAAATATTGCTGCCTCTTTACTAGAAATAAAAAATGGCTTAAATGCTAATATTTCTGGTGATTTATTATCATCCGACATACGTGCAGCGTTATATCATTTGGGAGAAATTACTGGCGAGGTTACAAATGAAGATAAATTAGATTTTATTTTTTCGAAGTTTTGTATTGGAAAGTAATTTTATTTTTTTGCTTTATAAGCAATTATTGTTGTTAGCTTTTGGTATTATTTGAATCTTTTTTTGGAAAGGTATCTCAACATGTAGCTTTTCATTTTCCATAATTTACAACTAAAATAGAAAGTATTTTTTATATTTGATAATATTTGACAAGTCAAAAAATGAATGATGCAAAGTAAGTTTGGTACAAAAATTAGGGAGCTTAGAGAAACCCAAAAACTCTATTTAAGGCAAGTTGCCCCATTGCTTGAAATGGACACAGCCCAATTAAGCAAAATAGAAAAAGATACAAGACAACTAAAGCAAGAGCAATTAGAACCATTGGCTAAAATCTTACAAACCGAATTTGCAGAATTGCATACACTTTGGCTTGCAGACCAAGTTTTGGATTTAGTGAAAGACCAACCTAATGCAAATGAAGCATTAAAATCAGTTTCTAAAACAATTAAGAAAAAGTAATTATGGCACTTACAGTAGAAATAAAAGGCAATAAAATAAAGGCCCCATTAAAAGGCAAAGATATTTGGTTGGTGCTGAAACCAGAAGAAGAAGTACGCCAAAAATATATATGCCGTTTGGTAAATAATTATGGCTTTAGTATAGAGCAAATGGAGCAAGAAGTATTAGTGAGCAATACTAAAAGAGGCACAGGTGGTGCAAGAGCAGATATAATTGTTTATAAAAATGAAGCCGATAAAAAGAAAAGAAAAAATGCAGTTATAGTAGTAGAATGTAAAGCAGATAATATCACAATCCAAAGTGAAGATTATTTTCAAGGAGCAAATTATGCAGCAATGTGTGATGCAGATTTTTTTGTAACAACTAACTTTAAGGAAACCAAAATATTTAAAGTTGTAAAAGGAGAAATTCCAAAGCAATTAGATGAAGTAGTAAATATACCAGATGCAAAAATTATCAATGACGAAAAGAAAATAAAGGAGTTACTAAACCAAACAAAAGCATTTACAAGAGATGAATTTAGTAAGCTATTATTTAAGTGCCATAACATTATTCGCAATAACGATAAACTTAGTCCCGAAGCTGCTTTTGATGAAATAAGTAAAGTGTTATTTATTAAAATTCGTTACGAAAGAACAAACAGCGATAATCAAATTTTTAGTAAAGATGCCTTTAGAGAAGGTAAGGCAGTAGATGATAGATTTAGAACCGAAAGAGATTTGCCTTTTTATCAAAAGTTGTTTGAAAACACAAAAAGAGATTTTATAGACGATGATTTATTTGAACCATCAGAAATACTCCGTATTAGAGAAAATAGTTTTGAAGCCATTGTAGGCGAATTAGAAATTTACAATTTATCCACTACTAGCGATGATGTAAAAGGAATTGCCTTTGAGCAGTTTTTAGGTAAAACATTTAGAGGAGAATTAGGACAGTTTTTTACACCAAGAACTGTGGTAGATTTTATTGTAGATGTACTTGACCCACAAGAAGGCGAAATTATTTGCGACCCTTGCTGTGGAAGTGGAGGCTTTTTGATAAAAGCATTTGAATATGTAAGAACCAAAATAGAAGATGAAATACACCACCAAAAGGAAAAAATAAAAAAAGAATTTTATACTGCCGATTTTGAAAAGCTAACCGAAAAAAAGCAAGAAACTATTAATGAAAAAGTAAATAATTTGTTTGCTACTTTAAATGCGGAGTTAGATATACTAAATCCAAAAAGCAGATTGAGAACACTAAGTTACGATTGCATTTTTGGTACAGATGCAAACCCTCGTATGAGCCGTACAGCCAAAATGAATATGATAATGCACGGTGATGGTCACGGAGGTGTACACCACAATGACGGCTTATTAAATGTAAATGGCATTTTTGAAAACAGATTTGATATAATACTTACCAATCCCCCATTTGGCAGTAGAGTAGAAAAAAGTTTAAAAGTTACCGAAGCCGATAAATATACCAACCAAGAGAGAATTAATAGATATAAGGAAAGATACGATACACCAGATAATCCTGCCTACACAAATGCACTTAAACAAGTAAATGACAATATTGATAAACCCATATTAGATTTATTTGACACAGGCACAATGAGTACGCTTACCGAAGTATTATTTATAGAAAGATGCTTGAACCTATTAAAGCCAGGTGGCAGAATGGGTATAGTATTGCCCGAGGGTGTTTTAAACAATACCAACCTACAAAAAATTAGAGACTATGTAGAAAGTAAAGCCAAAATATTACTAATAACCTCTATACCACAAGATGTATTTATTGCCAGTGGTGCTACCGTAAAACCAAGCCTTTTATTTTTTAAAAAGTTTACCGAAGTAGAAACAAACGAGTATATAAGCATAGCCACAAAAGCCCAAATAGAAATTACAAAAAAGTTTGAACCTCAAACAAAACCAATAAAAGATAAAATTGAATTACGAGGCAAAGAAGCCCCAAGCATACCAGAAAAGAAAATACTAAAAGCAGATTTAAAAAAGTTAGAAGATAAAATTGCAATAGAAGTAAAAGCACAAATTAAAAAAGAGTTTAATTACCAAATACCAATTGCCGAAGTAGAAAAAGCAGGTATAAGTACCACAGGTGCTCCAATAGAAAATGAGTTAGAACCTTTGGCAGACGAGTTTACCAAATACAGGATAGAAAATAAACTTTGGAAAACAAAATTTGCAAAAATACAATATGTAATAATTGACGGTAATATATTTAGAGTACCAATTGCAGAAGACAGTAGTATGGTAAGCGAACCAGAAGTATTTTACGGCAAAAGCAAATAAAATTTTAATAAATGGCAAAAGAAATAATACAAAAAGCACAAAGCTTATTTGAACAAATAAAACAAACCGATGAAAATGGCAACGAATTTTGGATGGCAAGGCAACTTGCCAAAGTATTAGATTATGCAGACTTTAGAAACTTTGCAAGTGTAATAAATAAAGCAATAGAAGCCTGTAAAAACAGTGGCTATGAAGTAACCAACCACCTCGTTGAAGTCAACGAGGTGGTTGGTGTAGGTTCGGGTGCATCACACACATACTCAAGTTACAAACTTAGCCGTTATGCTTGTTACTTAATAGTGCAAAATGCCGACCCTACAAAAGAAGTAGTAGCCTTAGGGCAAACCTATTTTGCAGTACAAACAAGAATACAAGAAATACAGCAAATGGATGCTTACAACAAATTAAGCTCCGAAGAAGAAAAGCGTTTGTACTTGCGAAACGAAATGAGTAAGCACAATACTTACTTGGCAGCAGCAGCCAAAAATGCAGGTGTGCAAGATGGGCTTGATTATGCCACATTTCAAAACCACGGCTATGCAGGTTTGTATGGTGGGCTTGATGCTAAAGGCATACACAAAAATAAAAACCTAAAAAAGAGCCAACATATTTTAGACCATATGGGCAGTACAGAGTTAGCAGCCAATTTATTTAGAGCCACACAAACCGAAGATAAGCTACGAAACGAAAATATAAAAGGAAAACAAAAGGCAAACCAAACACATTACGAAGTAGGTATAAAAGTACGACAAACTATTAAAGAAATTGGAGGTACAATGCCCGAAAACTTACCCATTGCGGATAGTATAAAAACAGTGCAGAAAAAACTAACCAGTAAAAAGAAAAAAGATTAATGGCAGCTACTCAATATAAAACAATACATTTTACCGATTTTAATTCTCTTTTTAGTTGGGATGTAAAAGCTTATTTATCCAATTCCAATCGATTTACAAAAGAATATCCATTGGTTTTTTTTGGTGAATTTCTTTCAAAAGCTATTGTAGAAAAGATTAAAATTAAAGATGACGATACATACAAAATACTTGGTGTAAGATCTTATGGAAAAGGTGTTTTTGAAAATAGAATTGTGAAAGGAAATACGCTTAAAATGAAAGAATATTTTAGAGCAAAAGCAAATCATTTATTTTGGTGTAAGGTAGATACAAAAAATGGTGCATTTGGTATAATAAAAAATGATTTAGCAGATGGCTTAGGTTCAACAAATATGACATTTGCGGAAATAGATACTAATAAAATTAATGTAGATTTTCTTCAACTTTTATTTACAAGTAAAGGAGTAATGCAATATTTAGATAGTTATGTAACAGGCACTACAAATAGAAAATACATTAGACCTGATCAATTATTAAATGAAATAAAAATCCCACTACCCACCCTTACTGAACAGCAAAAAATTGTAATCTCCTACCAAGCCAAAATACAACAAGCACAAGCATTACAAGTAAAAGCCAGTAATTTGGAACAAGAGGTTGAAAAGTATTTGTTTGATGAGTTGGCATTTGAAATTGGTAGTGAAAGAAAAAAAATAAAAGGGCTTCAATTTATAAATTACAAGGATATTGAATTTTGGGGAACTGATAAATTGCTACAACATGCACAAACCGAAAATTCAAAACATTCTTTATTATCTTTAAACGCAAAGCCTGAAATAGTTGATGAAATTTACAGGGGTAAAAGTCCTAAGTATGATAGTAGTTCAAACAAATTAATTTTGAATCAAAAATGTAATAGATGGAATGCTATTGAATTGGAACACTCAAAAAAAGTAGATGAAGTGTGGGTGAGTAAAATTGATGAAATATTATTCACAAAAGTGGGTGATATTCTTATTAATTCAACAGGAGAAGGAACAATAGGCAGAGCTAGCTTTGTAACTAAAAAATTTGAAGGTTTAATGTATGATAGTCATATTTTATTGCTAAGGTTAAATAAAGTAATTATTAACCCTGAATTTTATGTAGAGTTTTTTAATAGCAAAATTATTCAAAAACAAATCGAAAACTTAAAGTCTGCTCAATCTACTAATCAAACTGAACTAGGAATTGCTAATTTAAAAAAAATAGTATTCCCTTTACCACCTATAAATAAACAAGATGAGATTTTAAATGAAATTAAAAAAATGCAATCTCAAATTTTACAATTCAGAATTGATTATACACAATTAATCATCAATGCTCAACAAGAATTTGAAATACAAATATTTGTATAAATGCAGTTACAACCATAATTTATGATACCACAAAACATGCAACTACAAATAACCTCCATTTGGGATAAATACATAGCCGATAATAAAATTGTATTAGATAATAAAGGCAATGATTTACAAGATATAGACAGTAAGCGATTAGAAGCAATTGTAGCACTAAAAATAATGCTGCAAAATTTTATTTCGGGTACAACTGATATAGCCGAATTTAAAACTAATATAGATAGTTACAATAAGCAAAATAATTATTGGGGCTTTACTTCTATAAAAGGTCAAATGTTTTTTAATTTATTAGTAAAAACTAGCGATACCGATGAGCAAACTCAAAAACTAACAAAACTATTAAAGCAATGTATAACCGAGCCAATCAATTTGCAAGATGCATTAAGTAAAATAGATGCATTAGACAAATATGTTTCAGCCATTTTTAACAAAGTACCCGATAAGCGTAAAGCACCCAACCCAGGTTCTGTATGTTATTTCTTATCCTACTTTTGGCAAATACACAATAGCCAAGTATGGCCAGTAATGTACAGTTCCATTATTGTATCATTTACAGATATTGGCTTGTGGCAAGAGTCTAAAACACAAAAAGAGAGCTACGAAAATTTCTTTAACCTCAACGAAGAAATAAAACAAATACTTTCAAATCATACCAATAGAACGATAACTAATTGGGAAGCAGAACACAGCTTTTGGAATTATAAAAAAGTAACAGCATACCCTAAAAAAGATGCTAAACCAAAAGAAGTAAAACCAACAAATACAACAAAAGAAACGCCCATTTCAGCATTATCACAAGCCAGTTTTGATATTTACGATTATGTTCCAAGAGTAGTAGCAAACCTTATTGATTTAGGCAACGAAACAGAAACATCAAGTTCTGCCAAAGGGACTAAATACGAAAAAGCAGTTTGCGAATTATTCAAACAATTAGGTTTTACAGTACAATATTTAGGGCAAGGCACAGGCAGAGAACCCGATTTAATAGCCATACACAAAGAAGATAATGTAGCTTTTATTATAGATGCCAAAGCATATACAAATGGTTATATGATGGGTGCAGGAGATGAGAGAGCAATTAAAGATTACATAAACCATTATTGTCCCAAACTTCAAAAAGAAGGTATAAAAAAGATAGGGTTTATTATAGTAAGCAACTCCTTTAAATCCAGCTTTGATGAATACATAAACGATATTACTTGGCAATCAGATATTAAACGATTTGTACTTTTAACCTCCGAGGCACTACTGCATTTATTAGCGTATCGTAGCAAAGACCAAAAAACATTAGCAGAAGTAGTAGAAGCCATTATCAGCTTAGGTATCATTATTACTGCACAAGATATAATCCAACAATTTGATGATATATAAAAATCTTTTAAAATAAT
>JANXOQ010000412.1 GCA_025357775.1 Ferruginibacter sp.
TATAGTATGGGATACGGCAGTATCAATGGTTTCAGGGCTTCTACTTCCTCTTCTTTTTATTTGTATGATTTAGCAAATGAAAAAATTACAGACCTTCGAATTAACCCTTTTTGTTTTATGGATGCCAATAGCTATTATGAGCAAAAGCAAACTGCCGAAGAATCTTATGAAGAATTAATGCAGTACTATTTAGTTTGTAAAAAATATGGGGGTACTTTAATTACTATTTTTCACAATAATTTTTTAGGTACAGCAAAAGAATTTGAAGGTTGGGCAGCTATGTATAAGAAATTTATAACTCAGCTTCAGCAATTATAATTTCTTTTTTCTTAATAGAATTATTTACCAAAAAAACTCCTCCAATTGTAATTATCATTCCTATAATTGTAAATTTATTTATGTGGTCTTTAAATACCACAATACCAATTAAAGTTGCAACAATTGGATTTATATAAGCATATAAAGATGCAATGCTTGTTGGCAGCTTTTTCATAGAATATATGAATGCTGCAAAAGCAACTATTGAACCTAGGATGACTAAATAAGCAATGGCAAACCAAGCAGTTTTTGGAATTTCTACTAATGGAATAGTATCACCTGATACTTGCATAAAAATAAAAATCATTGTACTGCTTATTAGCATTTGCCAACCTATTCCGTAATAAGGATTTATTTCAGATTTATTTCTTAACATTAAAATTGTACCAAAACTCCAAGAAACCACTGCTGTTATTGAAAGCAAAACACCCAATAAAAAATGTGGGTTATTATTAGAAAAATTATTTTTAGAAAATATTAATGCTATCCCACCAATACTAAGTATTAGACCAAAAAATGTGGCTGAATTAACCTGTTTATTTTTAAAAAATAAACTCTCTAAAATTACAACTACTAAAGGATACAAAGAACCAATAAGCGCTCCTAAACCTGGGGGAATATATTTAACACCCCAAGTACTTAATCCATTTGCAGAAACAAACATAATAATAGACATCATAAATAGCCAACGAAATTGCTTTATAGTAATAATTGGTGCTTTTTTAAAGAATAAAAAATAGCCAACAAAAATTACTCCTCCAAAAAATTGCCTGAGATAAACCAATTGCATTGGCGGCATAATACTTACACCAATTTTACTAACCACCCACGTGGTTCCCCACACTATGCTTGTAATAAAAAGTGCAAAATATCCTTTTGCTTTATCCGATTGTAGCAATGAAAAAATATTAATGTTTAAAATGCCTTGTACCAGTTATCACCATTGCAAGGTTGTTTACTTTGCAAAATTCTATGCTGTCATTGTCTCTCATAGAGCCGCCTGGTTGTATAAAAGCGTCTATACCTGCGGTATGGGCTATACGTGCACAATCATCAAACGGAAAAAAAGCATCGCTTGCAAGTACTGCCCCTGTTGTGTCTGCGCCAAATTGTTTTGCTTTGTCTATTGCATTTCGCAGCGCATCTATACGACTTGTTTGTCCACAACCTTTTCCTATAAGTTGATTATCTTTTACCAATGCGATGGCATTACTTTTTAAATGCTTGCATAAAATATTTGCAAAGGTTAGCGAAGTTTTTTCTACTGCTGTTGTTTCCCTTCCCCCTACTTCTTTCCATTCAGCAAAATTATTTTCGTCTGTTTGTTGTATTAAAACTCCATTAAGCAAAGACTTCGTTTGCAATTTTTGTTCAGGATATTTTTTTACTTGCAATAAAATTCTATTTTTCTTTTGTTTAAGAATTTGTAAAGATGCTTGGCTAAAAGAAGGTGCTATTAAAACCTCAAAAAATATTTCATTAATAGCATTTGCAGTAGCTTCATCAATTTCTGCATTTGAAACGAGCACACCGCCAAAAGCACTTTCAGGGTCGCCAGCTAATGCAGCTTGCCATGCGCTAGATACATTTTCTCTAATGGCTGCTCCGCAAACATTGGTGTGTTTAATTATACAAAACCAAACTCCATTCTCAGACACTTGGTAAGCCGCTCCTTCGGGGGAGTTTGGGAAGGCCTCAGCTATTAATTGCAATGCAGCATCTACATCCACCAAATTATTATACGATAATTCTTTGCCGTGCAACTGTGTAAAAATTTCGTTTAAATCACCATGAAAACTTGCCGCTTGGTGTGGGTTTTCACCATACCGTAATACTGCTTTTTCTTTATTGAAAGGCGTAGTAACTTCTAAAGCATTAAAATAAGATGATATTGCATTGTCATAATGTGTGCATACATCAAATGCTTTTATAGCAAAAATTTTTCGCTGTTCTAATGTTGTTTCACCATTTTGTTCTTTTAATAAATTTTGTAGTAACGCATAATCTTTCTTAGCAGCAATTACAACTACATCTGCATGGTTTTTTGCTGCAGCCCTTATCATACTTGGCCCCCCAATATCTATTTTTTCAATTATAAGCTTTTCATCTTTTGTATTTAATACGGTTTCTTCAAATGGATATAAATCTACAATTACCAAATCTATTTCGGGTATTGCATGTTCCTTCATTTCTGCTACATGTATATCATCATCTCTTTTTCCTAAAATACCACCAAACACTTTAGGGTGCAAGGTTTTTACTCTGCCACCAAGTATTGATGGGTACGATGTAAGCGACTCAACAGGTATACAGTTAACACCAAGTTTTTCAATAAATGTTTGTGTACCTCCTGTGCTATAAATGGTAACGTTTTGCTTGTTTAGTTCTGTAATAATATTTTCTAGCCCATCTTTATAAAAAACAGATATTAACGCAGATTGTATTTTTTTTTGCATGATTTTGTATCAAAATGAATGAGAGATAAATACTATTATTAGCATGAAATAAATTTTGAAAAGAATTTTTACTCCCTTTTAAAATTTATTTTGCATTTATTACAAAAGCACCTTGCTCATTTGTAATAAAGATTGGCAAATGTAGCGCTTCACATTCTTTTTTCCATTGAGCAATTTTCCACATGCTGTTAGAAGCATCTAACACAACAATAGCGGGCTTTACAGCTGTAGTAAAATCGTATAAACTTACTTTAGGATTTTTACAAATAAGTAATACATCTACTTTTAATAATGTATTTATTGTTTCAAATTTTATGGCGGTATCTATTATGAGTAGCTTTTTATCATAAAATTGCCATATTTTTTCTTGCTGTGCAAGTGCCTTTAATGTATCAGTACTTTCCTCTACCTGCATATTAACTCTAGCAGGCTTTAAATTAAAATTTTGCAAAGCCCCATCTACCCTAAATTCTTCATCGCCATAAAACCAGTATTTATTATTGCTTACAAAATCTACTGCTGTATGTTTGCTTACATTATACACAATCATTTTCTTTTGTTGGGTTAATAATGTTTTTCCATAAGCCCATAGCCCTACAAACAAAAATAAAAATCCTAATGAAATTTTTAAAATCATTTTATTTTTTCTTAAAAGTGCAGCTGCTAATAAAATTACAAAACCATACAAAACCCAAGTGGTAATTGCAGTTGCATAAATTTTATCCAATAATGAAAACGGCAGTTTATTAAAAAAAGCTATCAATGCATTCATACTCCAAGTAAGTACATAAATAAATTTACCAATAAGCGTTGCTAATGGAAGAAAAGCAGTAAAAATAACTAAAGCAATTTCTGCAAATAAAATAGCGGTAGAAAGTGGAACACAAATTAAATTAGTAAATAAAAATGTAGTAGGTATTTGATGAAAGTAATAAATACAAATAGGCAATGTTAGTATTTGTGCAGCAATAGTAATAGAACACATTTGCCACAAATATTGAATAGCTTTATTTTTTGTATAATATAAATTTTGGAGTGGCTTTTGTAAAAATACAATTCCTACTACAGCAAAGTAGCTTAATTGAAAACCTACATCCCACAGCAGGAAAGGATTGTAACATAAAAGTAAAAATGCCGATGATGCCAGTGAGTTGTATATACTTGCTTGCTTAAAAAATTCTTTACCAATAATGATACAGGTAAACATGACAGCACTTCTTAAAACAGAAGCAGATGCCCCAGTAATTAAACTAAACATCCACAAACAACCAAGTATTAAAATTACTCTTGTAATAGCAGAACTTTTTACAAAAGGAAGCCGAGAAAATAACCAAACCAACCCTACATAAATTAAACCTAAGTGCATACCAGATATGGCTATAATATGTACTACACCCGTATTACTGTATTCCTGCACCACGTCTTTATCTAAATCTTCTTTGTAGCCTATGAGCAATGCTTCTGCAATACCAGTTACTTTTTTATTGCCTACTATATATTTTTGCAAAGTATTTATTACTGCTTGCCTTGCCTCAAATACTAAAGCATATAATTTATTTTCTTTGTGTTCATCAAGTAAAATATATTTATCTTTCTTTAAATAAACTTGGTGCAGAGTTTGCTGAAAAATCATATACCGACTGTAATTAAAACCACCAGGGTTACCTGCATTTTTTATTTGTTGTAGTCCACCATTTATTAATATTTTGTCACCATATTGTGGTGGTAAAATGCTGTCGTCTTTTGAAAAATAAATTAAAAGCTTACCATTTACTTTTGTTAAAATACCATTTTGAATAATGGCTTCTACAATACAATCTGCCTTTACAGATTTTGCTTTTACAATGGGCGGCTCATTTATTTTTACAACTAATACGCAGCTATCATTATAATATTTACCAAACCAGTTTACGTCATTGCGAATATCTTTTTGCCAGCATAAAAAGATGCCCAAGCAAAATATAATAGCATTTATAAAAAAACCTTGCACCCATTGATATTGGTAATGTTTATCGATTGGTAAAAAATTAAAACCTACGATAAAAGCAACTAAAACAATCATACAAACTACATTTACATAAAACGGAATTTGCAAATACCATTGAAAAATTATTCCCACAATTAAAGGAAGAATTAGCCGTACAAATGGCGAAGATTTCCATAATGGTATGTTGTACGATTTTGCCATTCATTAATTTTGGTAAAATAAATGTACAATTTTTTTATAAATTAATTAAATGGAATAGTTGCATAATGAGCCATTAGCTTGTAAAAGGTTTCCTCATCCAATTCTTTTATTTTGCCAGGCTCTATATCTCCTAATAAAATATTACTAATGTTTAGTCGTATAAGCCGGAGACAGCGGTGCCTTACTGCCATTACCATTTTACGTACTTGTCTAAACTTGCCTTCAGTAAGGG
>JANXOQ010000427.1 GCA_025357775.1 Ferruginibacter sp.
TTAGAATGTACAACCACATGTATTCAATTTTTAAAAATAGGTTAGAAAATTCTAGGGATGAATGGTTTTCTTTTTATGAAGAAAAAGGTATAATGATTAGAAACATTGAACCAAGTGATAAATATTGGTTTGATGTTTCTAATCATTATACCTTTTTCTTCATAAAAAGAAAACCATTCATCCCTAGAATTTTCTAACCTATTTTTAAAAATTGAATACATGTGGTTGTACATTCTAAAAATTGTAATAGCAGATTTCTGAGGAAATTTTAATCTTTCTAAGCATTGGTAATATCTATGCTTACTCTCCATTCTTTGCCAGTCAGTATATTGATAATGGAGTACATTTATTTGCTGCAATCTTACAATGCTACTCCAATCTTTTACAGGTACTCGAGGGCTGTGTATTTCCTCTCCTCTATGATTGGAGTTATCGTCCATTATTGCCCAAGGAAAATAGCCTTCCGATTTCCAAAATTTTTTACAACTAGGCAAAAGATTAATCCAATGGAAACCAAAAACAGTTCCTTCCTCTGAATTCAACATCGTACTCCATTCTTCTGTTTCCAAAAAATTTCCTGCAAATATTTCATCAGCATCCAACGTAATTAATAAACGTTTTCCCTTAATTTTTCTGGCTGCGTAAATTAACAATCTCTGCCTTTCGGGCTCATTGTATTCTTCAGAGTTATTTTCAATCAAAATAACTTTTTCATATTTTGTTGCTATTTCTCTAGAACCATCGTTTGAATGTTGATCAGCAACAATAATATAATCTGCCCACAAACTTGTGCACCTCAAAAATGTGTCTAATATCCAAGCCTCATTACGAACTGGTGTTAAACAAATAATAACTGGTTTATTCTCTATGCTCAAACAAAATTTTTAAGCTGTTTTCTTAAACACACAAAATGAGTCATAACTTTTATAAAATTTACATGATTCATTTTTCTTACAAGGTTATCAAAAGCCCATGTAAGCCCTAATTCTGATTTATCAGTATCATAATCATGAAAAGCAAGAAACCCACCATTTTTTAAATCTTTTTCAAAATTTACAAAGTCAAAAGTACAACCATCAATACCATGATCTCCATCTATAAATAAAAAATCAATATCTTTTATTTTACCTACAAATTCATTTGAATAACCTTTATGAGTAATAATTTTGATACTCTTTGATAACTTAGCAAGGTTTTCACTAAACTGTTCTAACAAGTTTTTTTCTCCTTTTGTACTTTCATATATTTCTTTATTACCAGCTTCTCCACCTGCATTAAAAGGATCTATACAATTTATGGTACCTGCCTTTAAACCTGTGGCAATACACCAAGTACTTTTCTCTTTACAGGAGCTACCAATTTATACAACTATAAAGTTTTTATTTAATAGACTTGCTACATCAAATAAACCTTTCGCTTCTGAAGGAGTAAGCCAACCCTTATATGTTTAGATATTGCGGAAGATTAAGTATTCTTCTAAGACTTAATTTGATTAACACTTTTTTATTAACTCAATAAATTATTTTTTAATAAATAAGACGTTTCCCATATCATACCCATTTGGTATTGCCTCTACAGCAACAGAAAATCCTTTTTTATTCAAAAATTTTTTATACTTATTGTATGTCTCAACTCCTTCGTATGTTTCTCTTAAACTTACTTCGCTATGAATAACTTTTATTGTGTTCAAAATTTCTAAAGAGGCAGATAGCATTTTCTGTTCTGCCCCTTGCATATCTAGCCACAACATATCTATATTAGAAATATTATTAATTTTAGCCCAAGTATCAAGGGTAAGACATTTTACTTTTTCAGTTTGTTTAAACAGAACTGCTGGATGGTCATTAATATGTTCTTTAGGTTTCAATAATGAACTTGACCCATCGGAATCTCCACTACTAATATACATTTCGACCTCGCCATCAAAACTGTTTAGCGCTACATTAAAACAAATAATATTGTTAAAACTTTTTGTATTCTTTACTAGTTGTTCAAAAATATCTTTTACTGGCTCAAAGGCATAAACTTTACTATTTTCAATTTTTGCAAATTCAATTGTATCCATTCCAATGTGTGCTCCACAATCTATTATTGTTGGAGATTTTGGCAAATAGCTTTCGATAATTTTCTTTTCAATAAAAATAGTATTTTGTTTATGCTTATTTCTAAAAGATACTCTTTTAATAATTGAGATAATATTTTTTAACATTTATTGCTTTTTGGGTATTATATGAATTATATCAGATTTAACTATTACAGTATATGGCTTTCCAGTTGCAGAAACTGTATTTTCTATTTCATTAATAGTTGGGTAGTCGTGTTGTCCTATAAATAATCTTGCATCATCTATCAGTATTACATTTAAAATATTTAGTGACAAAATAATTTCTAGCTCTTTTTCTATAGGGGTATTCTTATCTGCTTTTGCGGTTACTATATATTCCCCATTATAAAAAAATTCAGATGAATAATGTCCATCTAGCCAAAATAATGTTTTTTGTTTTAGTGCTTTACAAATATCAGTAAGCAGGTTTGCACTATCGCCTTCAAGTATTTTAATATTTTCTTCATTTTCAAATCTTTTCTTAGCCCTAGTCGCCAACTCTGCACTTAACTCTATTGAATATAAGTATGCAAATTTATTTTTAAAATACTCAATTGTATCTCCCATAAAAGTACCTGTTTCAACTAAAACATCAAGCCCAAATTCTACTCTATATGATTCAATTATATTTCTTTTTTCTTCATAGCTTGGAATCAAGCCAATTGATTTATTTTTATTATTTTGAAAAAATAGCTTTAAAAATATCTTTTTTATTATTGATTTTATTATTGTAATCATTTTTTTTAATTTTATAAATAATAAATAAAGGGTATCAAAACCTATACTTTTTGTTGAAAAACTAAAAAGTCATTGGAATTTTATGCTATCAAAAAAATCGTTTAATAAAAATTTGTTGTTAACCCACTTAGTATTTTAAAAAGCTCAAAAGATGAAAGTTTTTGATTAAATTAGCTTGATTACAATATTTTTTTTAGTTTATGGCAAGTAAAATTTTAAATAAGCTATTATCTAAACTGTGATACATTTTAAAACATGTCATTCAGTAGCATCAACATTCCAACTAAGAAATGGGAACAATAATCCTGGGTGATTAGCTTCGTTTAAAACGGAATGATAATCTGATATTTTAGAATCAAGTTTTATATTAAACATTACAGCACTATCATTAGGTGTTAGTAAATTTTTTACACAATGAATAGAAAATTGCGGTCTAATAGCATAGGTGCCTTCATTCAACATATTCTTAGAAATAGTACATGTTATCGTAAAAATGCCTTTATCAAATGAAGTTTCTTTAATGGTATCAACTTGTTGGCTTCTAAATACAATTTCATTATTTTTAATCAAATCAAATCCAATTTTTAAATGTTGGTAAAATTCTTTTACCACAATTTTCATTTGTACCAATACCTCTTCGGAAGAAATAAAATTAGTAGAGGGTTCAAATTTATTATTAAGGATAGTAATAGTATCTAAAAAAATATCATTGTCTCTATCAAATTCATTTTGCCAGTTTGAATCAAGTTTTTTACTTACTAATTTTTCGTATTCATTAATAGTTGATATCATATTTCCTCCATAAACTATTTCCCCATTCATCATAAAAAGCCCTTGAGTACACAAGGCTTTTAAGCTTGCCATATTATGACTCACAAACAAAACCGTCCTCCCACCCTTCTCACTCACATCTTTCATTTTGCCCAACGCTTTTTTTTGAAACTCCACATCGCCTACTGCAAGCACTTCATCTACAATTAATATTTCAGGTTCTAAATGGGCAGCTACTCCAAATGCCAATCGTACATACATACCTGATGAATATCTTTTTACTGGTGTATCAATGTATCTTTCCACCCCAGCAAAATCTACTATTTCATCAAACTTGCTTTTTATTTCACGCTTGGTCATGCCAAGTATAGCACCATTCAAAAATATATTTTCTCTACCGCTAAGCTCTGGGTGAAAACCAGTACCTACCTCTAGCAAGCTTGCTATTCTTCCTTTTATTTTTATACTACCAGTTGTTGGTGTTGTGGTTTTACTTAATATTTTTAATAGGGTACTTTTACCGGCACCATTTCTTCCAATAATACCAAGCACTTCGCCTTGCTTTACTTCAAAATTTATATTTTTTAATGCCCACACATAGTCGCTATCTCCTTTTACTGCTCTGTCATTTGTTTCGCCAATTTTTAAATAAGGATTTTCCTTGCCACGCACTTTATGCCACCACTTGTTT
>JANXOQ010000440.1 GCA_025357775.1 Ferruginibacter sp.
ATTTATTTTTTCTATTGCCCCTTTAAAAAGTGATTTACAAAGAGTAAGTGAAAACGCAGAGCGTTTAACTTTTATTGTAAATGTATTTTGCTCATCATTTATTACTTGTTTATTATCTTATGTTTTACTTCGCCAAAATTATAATCGTTCGAAAAGCCTTGTACAAAAACAACAATTTTTAGATGCCGTTTATAACACATCGCTAGATGCCGTTTTTATAGTAGAAACTGAGAATATGAATATTACGGATTGTAATATTCAAAGTGTAAGGCTATTTGATGTAAAGGATACATATTCTTTAATAAATACGCCCGTAAATTTATTATTTAATGATATAGAAAAAAATACTTCATTTACAAATGCTTTTAAACACAAAAAAAACACTTGGCAAGGAGAGCTTACATGCTGCACAAATAATGGCGTTGAGTTTCCTGGATATGTAAGTATAATGCCCTTTATGGGTGATGATATTGGGCTAAAGAAAATTAATATTTTAGATATAACAGATATAAAACTAGCCCAAGCAGAATTAGTAGTAGCAAAAGATAAAGCGGAGCTTGCAATGAATGCAAAATCTAAATTTTTATCGAACATGAGCCATGAGTTACGCACACCGCTTAATGGTATTATTGGCACTGCAAATTTATTGTTAGATGAAGCTAGCATGCCTGAACAAAAGGAACATTTTAGTTTATTAAAATACTCATCTGAGCATATGCTCCATTTAATAAATGATGTGCTTGATTTTAGTAAAATAGAAGCAGAAAAAATGGAATTAGAAAGAACTACTTTTAATCTAAAAGTTTTTTTTGGTAAAATACAAACACTTTTTACTAGCCAATTTAATAATAAAAATGTAGCCTTTGAGTTTTTGATAGATGAAAAACTTGACCGCTATTTTTTAGGCGATGAAACAAGGCTGAGCCAAGTAATGAGTAATCTTATATCGAATGCACTAAAATTTACAAGCAAAGGAAATGTAGTAGTAGGTGCAGAAATGGAAAAATCAAATAGTAAATCTGCCACCATATCTTTTTATGTAAAAGACTCTGGTATTGGAATTACTGAGAAACAACAAAAAGTAATATTCTTAAGTTTTACCCAAGCAGATACCACCACTACACGAAAATTTGGAGGTACTGGGCTTGGCCTATCTATTAGTAAAAATATTATAGAATTATACAAGGGAGAGTTAAAAGTAGAAAGTAATAAAGGCAAGGGTAGTAAATTTTATTTTACCATAGAATTAGATTTACAGCTAAACAATAAAAACTTTGTAAATGAAAATGTGATGAGCACATTGGTAAACCTTGAAGGAATGAAGGTATTAATAGCTGAAGACAATATTATAAATATGTTAGTAGCTCGAAAATTTTTAAAAAAATGGAACGTAAATATTACAGAAGCTGTAAATGGTAAATTGGCTTATGCATACTTTGAAAATAATGAGTACGATATTTTATTAATAGATTTAGAAATGCCAGAAATGGATGGTTATGAAACTACCGAAGCTATTAGAAAAATAAATAAAATAATACCTGTAATAGCATTTACAGCTGCAGTATATGACAATATGTATGAAGACCTCACTAGCAAAGGTTTTACTGATTATATTCAAAAACCATTTAGGCCAGAAGATTTACATAGAAAACTTGCACAATATTCAAATAAAATACCTGCATAATTTTTTAATAAGATATTGTTAAAAATATAGGGTTTACAATTATGCAACCTAAGCTCTCACATATTTATAGAGGATAAATGTCTTTTGCTGGAGTACAGGAGTGTACTAATACAAATGTTACAAAAGCTTTATTATTACTATCAATAAACAAATGCAGCTATAAAGCCATGCCTAACTTGCCATTGTACTCCACTCCTATTTTATATTTACCAAGTGAAATGGCAAAGAATAAGCAATTTTATTTGGTAATTTTTTTTAATGATTCTAAAAATTACTAATAATTTTTTTAAAAAAAAGGCATATTTACAAAATATTAATACAAAGAAAAAAGCAAAAAAATAGACATGAAATAAATCATGTCTATTTTTTTATGAGCTTAATAACCCGAAAGAAAAATTTATATTACTATATTTTATAACAGGTATAAATTTTATTTTGTTTCTATTTCGCTAGAAAAATGTTTTCCGGTAGCACAATTCACCATATCGCCAGTACTTGGATCTAGGTAGATATTTTCCCCTGCAGCAGTTTGCATTATTACATGTTTGTCTTTATCAATTCCCATTACTTTTAAGGTTTCTGCAAATTTTATTTTATAATAAGGGTCTTGTGGATTGCTAGATTTAGAGGCGCTGCTTAAAGGAAAAATTATTTTACGATACTTTATTTCAGCAGTTTTCATATTGCTGTGATATGACGTACTCACTGGTTTCATATCTCCTGTAGCAGCATCAACCATAAAAAATTCACCTTTGCTATTTTCAAAAACACATGCTGTTTCTGTTGCTCCTACAAGTTTCATTTCATCTGTTTGTTTAAGTCCATTTATTTTAAGATAAATGTTAGACTTTGCAGCTCTAGTAGTTTGAGATGTTTGTTTTTCAGCATTAGCCGCCTGTGCATGTAGGCTGCTTGGCAGTGTTTGCAAAGCAAGCAAAGCAGCAAAAGATAGTACTTTTGGTGCTAAATAACGGATTTCATTTTTTTTCATTTTATGTAGTTTTATTTGTTAAAAAAATTATGATACTAATAATGTGCCTCTGCAATTTGCAGCATTACAAAAACATGGCGATATTTCTTTTTTCTCCGCCATTGTAAGATTTTTATCTTTGTTAAAAGCGCTAAGTTTATAATCAAAACTTAATTCCTCTCCTTCGCCTATTTCTCTGAGTGCATATATAAATGGTATTTCATTAAAAAAATGTACTGTACAATTTGGGCTACAATGGTGGTTTATAAACCGAGCATCGTTTCCATTACGTTCGCCATCTATTGCTATTGTTTCATTAAGGTTCATTACATAAATACCAGTAGTAAGCCCATTTACAATATCATCAACCATATTTTCTTTTAATATTCTTTCTCCTTTATACTCTATTATACGAGTGCCACTTGGAATTATTTTTTTTGCAAACAAACCGTTACCTGCTATTGAGGAACTTTTTACTGAGGTAAAGCCTCTATCTAATGCAGTATTTATTACTCCTTCTATTTGCATTTATATTTTTAAGGATTGATTTATGAATATTTTATTTATTTTGAAATACAAAAATGCAATTTATCTTGAATGTGTATTGTAAATATAAGTAGTTTATATTTTAAAAAAATGTAATTATATCTAAAGAAATTATAACTTTTAAATGCTTAATCCTTAATCTATAGATAACAGAAAATACAAGAATTACATTTTAATAAGACACTACAGGAGCCCCATTTTAGTATTTTTAAAAACAAAATGCTGCATGCAATATTTGCAGCAACATTTTATCTTATACACTTCCCCCAAAGTGTAGTGTTTTTTATAGGATAACTTAATTTATCCTATGAAGTTACATGAGGTGGAAAAGTAATTTTAATTGGTCTTTTTGCCGTTGATAATTCTTTTATGACTTCTGCTATTTTTTATTTTTAAAATATTTTTGAATAACTAAGTAAGATACTTTGGCTATAAAATGGCTTAAATGGGTTTGTAGAAAAATCTCCTTTTAATGCAGCTCTGTGTGTGAGGTATAAGTTTTTTATGAGTCTAAATTTTGTAATAAACAAACCATCCATCAATCCATTTTTGGCTATTTTTTCAAAATAGTTAGAAGATAAACTAAGGCGGTATTGCATTTCTAACCATTTGCCAATTTTTTTATCGTACCAAAAATTTATTTCTGCCCCTAGTCTTTTAAACAAATGTTTTTTAAAACTACCCGTAGCAGTCGTATCGGTTATAAAAATCCCTTTGCTCAATATTTCATCATGCTTTACACCATATAAATTGAATGAGTATGGTGAAATAGAAATACGCAAATTTTTATTTGGCTGCCATTTAAAGCCAGGCGAAATGGTAACGTCGTAAGGACTTAAAAAACCTTGTATTTTGCCCAGTACATTTATATCTTTAAAATAATCGCCATCGTAAATAGTAAAAATAGAAGTAGCTGTTTTTGCAATTAAATTAAAATTCCATTTTTTTGTTTTACCAATGGCAATAGAAAAATCGTGCAGGGTTGCTAGCTCGTCTGTTACCCGTTGTATATTTGCTGCTGCAGTAAGCCCAGATTTTTGTAACCCAAAAATATAATGCAACTCATTCGTCATAGCAAAGCGGGCGCTTTCTTTTGCATAGTTAAGCCCAAGATCCATGCTGGTTGTGCCGCTAAAGCTTTTTTTATCAGAACCGCCAGGGCGGTTGAACTCTAGCAAGTTGCCAAGGTTAAAACCTATACCTGCTGTAAAAATCCAATTTTTTATTACGGGAGTTATTTCTTCGGTAATTGGTTTTATAATTTTGCCAAATACTTTATTTTGTACCAAATTACTATCGTAAAAGTTTTGCTTAACAGAGTCCACCAATGTCTTTAATATTTTAGTTTTAAAAACTTTACTATTAGTGTCAGCATAAGCGTATTCATATTTATCCGCTGTAGATTTTAATATTTTGCAGCGTATTTGTGTGCTATCATTTTTGTAAATAATGTCTCGTTGGGCAAAAGTTTGCTGAATGCCAAAAATAGTTATGAATGCTAGAAAAAGAAATTTCATTTTATTAAGTTTATAATTTTGGTAATTGAGCTATTCTTTTTTGGTATTAAATTGAGAATAAAAATTAAAAAATTGGTTTTAAAACCCTTGTTTGCATTAGTGTAAATAAATACTTCTTTTAGCTACCGATATTTTTATTTAATCGGGCAATGCGGTATTATTATCGCATAATTTGTAAGTTACTTTTACATTAATACCTACACTAATCACACCGCCTTCTTACATTTTTATTTGCCTTATGTCCAATAGATTCTATAAAATATGTGCATTTTTAACTCACAGCTTATTTGCTTATGCTAACATATGTGCTTCAATTTTATTTACAAAAACAAACGTTGTCATTAATAGTATTATTTTTTTCATCTCCTTTATTATTTTAATCTTATGAGAAATAGAGCATATACATTTTATTACATATGCTCTATTTCAAATACTATCCTCTTCCTTGTTCAGCTTGAACTCCCTCTGCTTTATCCGCCTCTTTATCATTCATTTCTATTATTCCACCTTCTTTTACTTCAACACACAATTTTGTACAATAGGTATTTGTTTGGCTATACCATTTGCTACAGCATTTTATATAATGCGTTATTTTAAAACACTTACCTACAACTACACCTTGGTAGCTATACCCATAGCCAGATGTGCTTGCGGTTATACCAGTCCCCATTCCTATGGGTGTAGCCACACCAGTGCTAGTTACTCCTAATCCAAAAGTACCTCCTGACATAATTGTAGAAAGCGGAATGGCAGTATTATCTCCTATACCGCTTGCGCCTAGTAGACCCCAATAATGTTGTGCGCCACCAGTTATAACAGGGTTTACATTTATAACTACGTTGCCTTGTGCATTTACTGTAAAAGCAGCCGCAGAAAAATTTGGACTGCATTTTTCATCTGGTATTTTACATTTTTTTTCTATACAAATTTTATCTAGTTGTATCCAAGAAACATAAGCCCCATCATTTTGTGTATAATTATTTTCTGGATGTAATGAAATACTATTTGCACCAGTTGTGGTAAAAGTGAAAGAGTATGTTTCCCAACTTGCGCTAGTTATATCTGGAGATGCAAAACTAGGCAGCGAAGAGTAAGAAGATGGTGCACCTGTTCCATTATAGGCAGTTAAATTAAGCCTAACAAGAGTAGATAATGAAGTTGGGCTAATAAACCTCGCAGTAAACTTTACAGTATAGGTTCCAGCTGCAAATGTTAACCCATTTTGATGGATTGATTCACCAACTGTTTTATTTCCCCACATACTCACAACACCTTTGTCGCACGGTGATTGTACGGTATTGCTCCATTGTGGGGTATTATAGCCCTTTGCCCAAGGTAAAGAACTTGTTGTAATGTCTGAAGGAAGTGTACCTCCAACAGAAAGATTTTGAAAACCACCATCCATTACCAAATTATTTTGGTTGCATTTGCAATCTACATTTCCCATTTCATAAGCAATTTTTGCTTCGTTCATTTGTGGTTTCATAGCCAACTTTTCTTCATTATCTATTTGAGCATAAAGCGTAAAACTGGTTATACATACCAAAAATGCGAATAATAATTTTTTCATAATAATTTTTTTAGTTGTTATTTTAATTGTTTAGAAAATTGTGCTACTTAGGCGCCTTGCAAGTTTTCTTACCTATTATCTATTTTCAAAGAGTTAAGGTGAGGTTACCACACTTCGGTATCACAAAGCAAAGGTGCAAATATTTATAAGTTTCTACAATGTGCCATTAGCTATAAAATTGTATTAAACAACGGTAATATTTTCCGTTGTTTAACGGATATAAATATGGGTTTTAAACTGCTAAACATTCACTCACAAATTGTTTATTTTACTTTACGAATAATTTCTATATATATTTATTTAACTAAAACTATTCAACATGAGAAATTTTAAATTGCTTAGCTTATTACTTGCTATTTTACTACTAGTACTGTTACTTTTTTGGAAAGGCTTTTTTGATAACACTAAACCAAATAGCTGTGATAACTCCATTAATGATTGGTCTCATTTTATTACTAAAGATTTGGCAAAACGTTATATCGATTCTTTAAAAGAAAGGCGGGCTTTAAATCCTAGGGTACATGCATTAGATTCTATACAAATTGGAACAGCAGAATTATTTATACATGCAAAAGATATGATGCGAAATATGATGCTAAGAGACACCTGCGTAGGCATGAGGGTTTATTATGGATTGAAAGAAGGTAGAATTATACCAATTGTATGCGGTGCAAAAGGAGACAAGGGGGATATATACTGGGAAATGCCTCCTAATTTGAAAGCAAAAGGTTTAGCAGCACCAGCGCCTACACAAGGGCTTTTAGACTTGAGCCAAGGAGAACCACCTGTAATGGCAATTCCAACTTTGCATTAATGTTTATTATATGACAGCAGAAACAATAAATATTATTTTGGCATATAGCTGTGTACTACCCGCCGTTGTAGGTTTGTTATTTTATAAAAGGATGGATAAATGCTACCATCCTTTTATATGGGCCATGTGGCTCTCTGTATTTTCAGAAACAACAAGCAGATTTATATTGCCTTTTAGCACTCAGCCAATATTACATATTTGCGTTATTCATGCATATTATTTATTGCATTTTTATTTTTTTCTTTTATTATTTTACAGGCTTGAGGTTGTAAACAAATTTTTATTAAAAAAACTTTTGATTTTTGGGTGTATAATTTTTTTTGTAAATGCTATACTTAAACCAGTTTTTTATAACTTACTTGGTGAAAAAACGATAGTTTTTTATTTGATTATTTTTTATTTTGCTGTAAAATTACTAACACTACAAATATTTAACCATAATATAAATATTGGTACCAATGCATTATTTTTTATTGGCTGTGGGTTGTTAATGTTAGCTTTTCCTATTTTGCAAAATACTATAAAAATAATTGTAAGATATTTTTACAATTTATCTACAGCAAAAATTACAGTATTACAATACGTTTTTGTAATTGCAAATGCAGTAAGTTATATCTTATTTTTTATGGCAACGATATACATACCAAAAAAATTGAAGAAAATATAATTGTATGAAGGATGAGGAAAAAATGCTATCGCTGGTATTTATAATAAGTGGAATTGTACTAACCATTTTTATACTTTTTATAGTTTATACAGTATTAAAGCAGCAAAGAATTATTACAAAATGGCAGCAGGCTCGTATAGCAGCAGAAATAAATACTTTGGAAAGTGAACGAAAAAGAATAGCTGGTGATTTACATGATGAGCTTGGCCCAATGCTTTCTGCCATTAAACTTCAAATAAACCACTTAGAGCCTACAGACGAAATAGAAAATATAGTTTTAGAAAAATCATCTGCACAGATTGATACAGTTATACAAAGGTTTAGAGAAATATCTTACGATTTATTACCAAACACTTTGGTAAGAAAAGGATTTATAAAAGCTACAGAAGAATATATAGAGAAATTGAGGTTACTACACGACATTAAAATAAATTTTTTAGCAGAAATGTTTACATTGCCAGCAGCTAAAGAAGTAAATCTTTATAGAATAGTACAAGAAATTATTCAAAATACATTTAAACATTCAAGAGCTTCTACACTTGATATTACACTACAAAAAAAGCAAAAATTAATTGTGCTGCAAACAAAGGATAATGGTGTTGGGTTTAACTACAAAGAAAAATCTATTGAAGCAAACGGTATAGGATTACTAAGTTTACAAAGTAGAGCACAAATATTAGGTGGGCATCTTAGCGTAATAACACAAATAGGTAAAGGTGTAATTTTTATAATTGAAATACCAATAGATAATGGATAACTACAAAAAAATTAGATTAATCATTGCAGATGATCATGAAATATTTTTGGATGGTTTTAGATTAATGATTTCTAAATTTACCGATATTGATTTAATAGGTGAAGCTTCTAATGGAAGAGAATTGCTAGAGCTTGCGACACTACATTTACCTGATGTAATTATTACTGATATTAAAATGCCAATAATGGATGGAATAGAAGCAACAAAAAAAATTGCCTTGCAATTTCCTACTATTGGTGTTATAGGATTATCTATGTTTGATGAAGATGATTTAATAGTGGATATGCTTGAAGCTGGTGCAAATGGGTTTTTAATAAAAAATGCAGACAAGCTAGAAATAATTGAAGCTATAAGAACAGTATATAATAATGATACTTACTATTGCAAAACAACAAGTCATAAGCTTACCAAAATGATTGCAAAAAGCCGATTTAATCCATATAAAAAAATAGAAAAAATAATATTTACAGCAAGAGAAAAAGAATTTTTACAATACTCTACCTCTGAAATGAGCTATAAAGAAATAGCTGAAAAAATGTTTTGTAGCCCTCGTACTGTAGAAAGTTATAGAGACTCTCTTTTTGGAAAATTAGATTTGAAAAGTAGGGTGGGATTAGCAGTATTTGCTATAAAAAATGGTTATTGATTATTAATCTCCTACATATTTCTCCTATACTGCCCACCAACACTGTATAAAGCATTTGTAATTTCCCCCAATGAACAATGCTTTACTGTTTCCATTAATTCTTCAAAAAGATTGCCATTGGCTATAGCTACATTTTGTAATTGCTTTAGCATAGTTGCGTTTTTATCTTTGTGGCGTTCTTTAAATGCATTGAGCATAGTAATTTGCAATTCTTTTTCTTCGGTAGTGCTTCGTATTACTTCGGCAGGTAAAATTGTAGGTGAACCATTTTTATTTAAGAATGTATTTACACCTACAATTGGAAATTCTCCAGTATGTTTTAATGTTTCGTAATACAAACTTTCTTCTTGTATTTTATTGCGTTGGTACATTCTTTCCATGGCACCTAATACACCACCACGTTCTGTAATCCTTTCAAACTCTGCCAATACAGCTTGTTCCACTAACTCTGTCATTTCTTCTATTAAAAAAGAACCTTGGTTTGGATTTTCATTTTTAGCAGTTCCTAATTCTCTGTTTATAATTAATTGTATAGCCATTGCTCTACGTACACTTTCTTCTGTAGGTGTAGTAATTGCTTCATCATATGCGTTTGTGTGTAAGCTATTGCAATTATCATAAATAGCATACAAGGCTTGCAGGGTAGTTCGGATATCGTTAAAATCTATTTCTTGTGCATGCAAACTCCTGCCGCTTGTTTGTATATGGTATTTTAATTTTTGGCTACGGTCGTTTGCTTTGTATTTATACTTCATTGCTTTTGCCCAAATTCTTCTTGCTACTCTGCCTATCACAGAATATTCAGGATCCATTCCATTACTAAAAAAGAAAGAAAGATTTGGAGCAAAGTCATCAATATTCATTCCTCTGCTCAAATAATATTCTACATAAGTAAATCCATTGCTTAATGTAAATGCAAGCTGTGTTATAGGATTAGCGCCAGCTTCAGCAATATGATAGCCACTAATACTTACGCTGTAAAAATTTTGAACTTTATTACTAATGAAATATTCTTGTACATCACCCATTAATTTCAATGCAAACTCTGTACTAAAAATACAAGTGTTTTGTGCTTGGTCTTCTTTCAAAATATCTGCTTGCACAGTACCACGTACGCTTGATAATGCTTTTGCTTTTATGGTTTCATACACATCGGTAGGTAAAATATCTTTTCCGCTTAAACCTAGTAAGCGTAATCCTAATCCATCATTACCTTCTGGTAAAAACCCAGCCCCCCTGCCCCCCGAAAGGGGGTTCTGGGAAGCCTGAATATTTTCAGCTGTTTCTTTTTTACTTGTAGAACTTAAGGTCTTTGGTAAATTGGTATGATGTATCGGTATGCCGTCCGTGCCTATGTATTTTGGCAAATTTTCTATATTATATTTTACTTCTATAATTTTATTTACTTCTTCTTGTAAATTATTTTCGATGATATATTTTTCACACATTTGGTCTATGGCAGCATTCATAAAAAATGCTAATAGCATTGGTGCTGGGCCATTTATCGTCATGCTTACCGAAGTCTTTGGGTCACATAAATCAAAACCACTATACAATTTTTTTGCATCATCTACTGTAGCAATACTTACTCCGCTGTTTCCTACTTTACCATAAATATCTGGCCTATGTGCTGGGTCTTCACCGTATAAGGTAACACTATCAAACGCAGTACTAAGTCGCTTTGCAGGCTGCCCCACACTTACATAATGAAAACGCCTGTTGGTTCTTTCTGGCCCACCTTCGCCAGCAAACATACGAGTCGGGTCTTCGCCTTCTCTCTTTAAAGGAAATACACCTGCGGTAAAAGGAAACTCGCCAGGTACATTTTCTTGCAATTGCCATTGCAAAATATCTCCCCAATCTTTAAATTTTGGTAAATAAACTTTACTCACTTTTGTACCACTTAAAGATGTAAAAGTAAGTGGTTGTTTTATTATTTTATCTCTTACTTTAAATTCATATTCATCGCCTTCGTATTGCTTTACAACATCCCTCCATTTTTCTACTAATTTTTTTGCATCTGGATGTAGTTGCTCTTTTAGTTCGTTGTATTTATCTATAAGTGTTTGCTGTAGCATATAATATTTTTAAATTATTTTTTTGTTGGTGCAATTTTATTCTTTTTAAGAAATCGAGTTACTTCTGCCTGTAATATTTTAGCAGAAGGTAATTTATCTTTTAAATTTTTAGGTAATAATTTACTAAAATGATATTCACTTACACCTATTGGATGGTTAATACTTGTTAAGGCATAATCTACTTCTATATTATCTTTAGCTCCACACAGTATAATTCCGATAGTTGGGTTGTCATGCTCTTGCCGAAGTTGTTTGTTCACCATATTCAAATAACCATTTAACTGACCTGCATGAGATAATTCAAATTCATCCATTTTTAATTCTATTACCACATAGCATCTTAAGTGCAAATGATAAAAAAGTAAATCAATAAAATGATCTTTACGACCTGCCTTTAATTTTACTTGTCTGCCTACAAATGCAAAGCCTGCACCAAGCTCCATTACAAAATCTTGTATGTGTTTTACAAGATGATCTTCTAATTGTTTCTCATTTATATTTTCACCAATTTGCATCATTTGAAAAATATAAGGATCTTTCAATATTTGGTTAGCTAAATCTGCTTGAACTTTAGGTAAGGTTAAATGAAAGTTGGATGCTTTTTTTGTTTTGTGTTGTCTTACATATAAATCTGTTTCAATTTGATATTGTAAAACTGCACGGCTCCAATTGTTTTCTATTGTTTTATTTATGTACCAAAAACTTTCCTCTTGCTCTTTTATTTTATCTAACAATGTAACATGGTGCCCCCATGGAATACTCACTAACAAAGGGTTTGAAAGAAAATAAATTTTGTTGCTAAATTGGGCAACGGGCTGTTGCCCAATTACATTATCATCTTCTAATAGTGCAGCAGGTTGCTGCACTATTAGATTTTTTTTATTCTTTTTCAATTGGGCAGCAGGCTGCTGCCCAATTGAAGTTTTACTGTTTTTTTGTATTAACGCAGCAGGTTGCTGCGTAATTGGTTTGCTATTTGTTAATTGGGCAACGGGCTGTTGCCCAATTAACAAATCGGGGTATGTAGTCGCAAATTGACGCATGTATTTTAGATTTCGATAAGAATAACCTTTCGTATCAGGAAAAGCTTTTTGCAAATCAACGGATAGTTGTTCTATCACTTTTGTACCCCAACCTTCGGCATCTATTTTTTGTACAATTTGCTTACCTATATACCAATATAAAATAAGCATATCACTATTAACTTTTAGCGATGTTTGCAAGCGACTGTGGCTAATATTATTTTTTAATTCGCCTAGCCATTGGTTATATTTTTTTGCAACTAATTTCATTTTTTATCATCCATCATTTTTATAACTGCATCTAGTTGGTATAATTTAGTGGCAATAGCAGCTTGGTCTTTTGCCCACTTATTATATTCATTTATTGTTTCACTAATTTCTGCTAAATAACGTACTCTTTTTGGTGGAATAATTGAACCATCCATACCGCCACTTTTTTCAAATGGCTTGTGTGTACCAAAACTTGAATTTGTTTTTTTATTAATTACGTCAATCAGTTTATCAAATAAATTATTAACCCCAGCATCGTTAAATTGTGCAGCAATTGTACCCACTACAGGCAAGTCTTCATCTTTAGCATCCCACAATTCGTAGTTGCGTTTGTATTGTTTACGTACATCATGCAATGCATCTAATGCGCCAGCTTTATCAAATTTATTTAAGCAAATAACATCTGCATAATCAAGCATATTTATTTTTTCTAATTGTGATGGTGCACCATACTCAGGTGTCATCACATACATACTCACATCGCAATGCTCCAATATAGAAGCATCGCTTTGTCCCACACCTGCACTTTCTAAAATAATTAAATCAAACCCAGCAACTTTGCATATATCTAAAGCTTCTGTTACATATTGGCTCAATGCTTTATCGCTTTCTCTTGTAGCAAGGCTACGCATATATGCCCTTGGCGATGAAATAGAATTCATCCGTATTCTATCCCCCAACAATGCACCGCCTGTTTTCTTTTTGCTTGGGTCTACAGATATTACAGCTATGGTTTTATCAGTATAATTATTTAAAAACCTGCGAACAATTTCATCTGTAACGGATGATTTTCCTGCACCGCCTGTACCTGTTATGCCGAGGACAGCCCCAGAATCCCCCACAGCCCCCCTGCCCCCCGAAGGAAAGCCCCCCTGCACCCCGAAGGGGGGTTCTACCGAAGCAGAGATCAATTTTTTATATTGACCATTTTCTGCTACAGTAATTGCTTTTGCAATACTTATGACATCTTTCCATTCCCCTAATGCAAACTTTCCATTTTCGTTAGGACTTGCCTTTAAGCCCTCCTGTGGAGGGTTTGGGAGGCGGCATTTATCTATCACATCTTGTATCATTCCATCAAGCCCCATTCTTCTGCCATCATCTGGGCTATAAATTCTGGTAATACCATAGTTATGTAATTCTTCAATTTCAGATGGCAAAATTGTACCACCACCACCACCGAATATTTTTATATGCCCACAACCATTTTCGTTAAGCAAATCTTTCATGTATTTAAAAAACTCCACATGCCCACCTTGATAGCTAGTAATGGCAATGCCTTGCACATCTTCTTCTATGGCACATTCTACAATTTCTGCTACACTTCTATTATGCCCAAGGTGTATTATTTCAGCACCTTTGCTTTGCAATATTCTGCGCATAATATTTATAGCTGCATCATGCCCATCAAATAATGCTGCTGCAGTTACTAGTCTTACTTTCTTTTCTGTTACTTCAGTCATATATCATTTTTTGGCTAAAAGGTTAAAGGAGAAAAAAGGATTACTCAATTTTGGGTTATTTTTTCAACTTTAAACTATTCTTGTATTATTTCTTGCTATTACATTGTCTCCATCTTTTCTCTTTGAGCCTATTAGCTCATTCTAAAAGTCAATGCTGCAAAATCTTCAATGCTGAGCACCTCTGCACGTTTATTAAACAATTCATCTTTTAATTCTTCTGCAGTAAACAAAGATTTTACTGCGTTGCGTAAGGTTTTTCTACGTTGGTTAAAAGCAGTTTTTACCAAAACGATATATGCCCTTTCTGATTTTACTACCAATGCATCTTTTTTTCTAGTGAGTCTAATCATACCACTCATTACTTTTGGTGGCGGTGTAAAACTTGTAGGCGGCACATCAAACAAATATTCAATATCGTAAAAAGGTTGTATTAATGCACTTAAAACACCATAGATTTTTCCACCCGGTTTTGCTGCTGCTCTTTGTGCCACTTCTTTTTGAAACATTCCTATAACCACTGGCACATCATCTTTCCAATCTAATATTTTAAATAAAATTTGTGTAGAAATATTATATGGAAAATTACCAATTACTGTAAATATTTCATCAAAAGGTTTTTCTATATCTAAAAAATTTTGGTGAATAATTTTATCTTTTAATAAAGGATATTTTTGTTTTAGTAATGGTACTTTTTCATCATCAAGTTCTACTGCTTTAAAATTAATATCAGTTATTTTTATTAATTCTTTTGTAAGTGCTCCACCACCTGGCCCTACCTCTAATAAATTTGTAAACTCATGCTCATTTAACGCTGCTATAATTTGTTTTATAATTGCTTCGTCTTTTAAAAAATGTTGTCCTAACGACTTTTTCAACTTTAACATAATACAAAAATAGCTTAATAAACGATAAATATCATTTTTGGATAGAGCTATAAACCACTCTAAAAACTGTAAGTTTAGTTCTATTCTATTTAATTGTATTTTTACAACTCAATTAGTATTATGAGCATTACAAATGAACAAAAACCAGTTATTGGTATTAGCTGTGGAGATATTAATGGCATTGGCCCTGAAATAATAATAAAAACTTTATTAGATACTCGAATCTTAGATTTTTGTACGCCTGTTATTTTTGCAAATAACAAAATGCTTAATTTTTATCGTAAAACGCTGCCCGAAAGTAATGTTACTTTTAATATTGCAAAAGATAATGCACATATAAGTACTAAGCAAGTAAACGTATATAATTGCTGGGAAGAAGATGTAGCAATAACACCTGGACAAATAAATGAAACAGGAGGTAAGTATGCACTTATAAGCCTTACTACGGCTGGTGAAGCTTTAAAAGAAAAGCACATAGATGCTCTCGTAACAGCACCCTTACATAAAAGTAATGTGCAAAGTGCAACTTTTAAACACACTGGACATACACCTTACTTAAAAGAATTATTTGGCGCAAAAGATGTAGTTATGATGATGGTAGCAGATAACATGCGTGTGGCATTGCTTACCGAGCATGTACCCATAAAAGAAGTAGCACAATTTATTACAAAAGATGCCATATTAAGTAAGTTAAAAATAATAAACGATTCTCTTAAAAAAGATTTTGGCATAAACAAACCAAAAATTGCCGTGCTTGGTTTAAACCCACATGCAGGCGATGAAGGGTTGGTAGGCAAAGAAGAAAAAGAGATTATAAAACCTACCATAGCAGAAGCAAAACAAAAAGGCATATTTTGTTTTGGACCATATAGTGCCGATGCATTTTTTGCAAGGGGTTCTCACGAAAAATTTGATGCCGTTTTGGCTTTGTATCATGACCAAGGGCTTATACCATTTAAGTCTCTAGCATTTGGCGAAGGGGTGAACTATACAGCTGGAATTGATGGCGTACGCACATCACCAGACCATGGTACTGCGTTTGATATAGCAGGGAAGGGTATTGCAGATGAATCAAGTTTTAGAGAAGCTATTTATAAAGCTGTTGATATTGTAAACATGCGCAAAGAAATTACCACACAGCAAGCAAATCCATTAAAAAGAAGAAGTGTCTTTGTATTTAAACATGCTAAAGATGAGTCTATACCATTGGAAGTGTAGAAGTAAAATTTTACTTGACAATAACAACTAAAAATTATTATTTTTTATTTTCTCTAATTCCATTATGTCAAGTAAATCTTTAGGTCTATTGATGGCTTTTTTACAAGTTATTAAATGATTATAATGTAAGAATCTTACTGGTATATTTCTATTTCGGTTAATACAGAATATTTAAAACATTCTTCAAAGCCAATATTTTAAAACAGAAATCACTTTGTAATAAATACCTCATCATTTACCCCTTTATTAATTATGTAATTGCTAAATGTAATTTCTGCTTTTCCTTTTTTGCCTTTTAATGCATCAGTTGGTTTGGTTGGTTGTGCTGTTCCATCATCAAAATCAAAGGTTACACCCTTTGGTAATTTATAATCTTTTGCATTAAAACTAAAAATTATTTTATCGGGTAAGCCATATGCAGCGTAAGTGCCGTAAGTCATTTCTAGTTCGTAGGTACCATTATCTTTTGTGGTAGTTTTTGCTTTTTTTATAAGAGCAGTTACTTCATCAATGTAGATGGTACTAAGTACTACTTCACTATTATCATCTTGTGGTAATAGTTTTGCAACTCTCACTGTTGTGCCATTTATTTTATCAGTTCCAGCATCTAATACAGTAAATTTATTTGTACCTGTAAGGTTATTCAAATTGAGGCTCACGGCACCTTTTGGTATAAATGATATGCCACTTTCACTTTTTAATTTTAACCTATTTGGTTTTTTAAAATAGATTTTTACTTTGGCTACAGGTACTTTTAAAAACAACACATTGGTTTTTAATTTGCCTGTGGCTTCATAATCATTTACCGATTCTAG
>JANXOQ010000451.1 GCA_025357775.1 Ferruginibacter sp.
ATTACAAGTTCCGATTTCTAAAGAAAAAGGATTAGTGGACCCTTGAACTAAATTTGGTGCCGCTGGAGCCCCAACGCCTGATGTGTAATTTGCATATTGCCTGTTTATAGAACCTGGACCTGGACCTACTGATGCACAAGTAGATGAATTATTTAAGGTGCCTAATGTAACATTATACATATCTTCATCATCCGTACTACTAGCACTGCTTACACAGTAACAACCAGTTATTGGTGTAAGCGCAACTTGTAATGGAGTAGATGTACCAATATTGCCTGAGCAGGTAACTCTAACTTGATAAAAAGTAGCAGAAGCTAAAGTAGTAGTATAAGTAGATGAGGTAGCACCCGCAATTGGTAAAAACGAACCGACAGTGCCCAAAGTACTAGAAAGCCATTGATAAGTAACTCCATTTCCACTTGTTAAATTTTGTGTAGATAAAGTAAAGGGAATTCCCGAACAAGCACTAGAAGCTGAAGAAATTGTATTACCAGGATTAGGAGTACCAGCACATGGAACTGCTGAAATAAACCCAATACTACCTATAAATGCTCTTGGAGTAAAAGTAGGAGCATTAGGTGCAACATCACCAGCATAACTAACGTTGGTGCCAGATGTAATGATACAGCCACCACCTGCATTTGTATATGTACCAGCGGCAACAGTGCTATATCTTAAATTAGTAGCTTGTACAGCAATGCCGTAAGTAGCACCAGCAGGTATCGTTAAAGTAAGCCCCGACATAAATGTTTGTGGAGTAGTAGTTGTGGTATTTGCAATAGCTGTAATAGTAGCAGACCCAAACTGAATCCACCCATTAGCTGCATTTATAATTCCTGGAGCTCCATTAACTGGAGTTACTTTATAAAATGCAGCTACTGGCATAGAACCAGAGGCTCCACACACACTAGCAATATCTGTAATAATTACTGCACTTGTATTGCTGTTTGTAAAATTTGAGGTTACAATGGAAAAACCGTTGTTATTTGCAAAAGTTGTAGATATTGTAGTTTGAGCCTTAAGAGTAAAATTAGCTAAACCCAATATCATCATAATTGGTATTGCAAGCCTTAGTTTTTTAGCGATATAAAAAAATGTATATTTATTATGCATAAGTTTAATTTTAAAATTTAAAATATTAAATTATTTACTATTGGTGGTTTTAGTTTTTTTTGCTTTCAAATAAATTTCTTCATCTGTTAATGAGGTATTATTTTGATTGCGCTTTTTTAAATATTCAATCTTTTCTGCATCTGTTTTAATATTTGAGGTTTCAGCAGTCAGCTTGTTTTTTTTAGCATTCTCGGTTTTCTTTGACTGTGCACATACCAAAGAAGATGTTCCTGCTAAAATTGAAAACATAAGTAATAACTTTTTCATGTTTATGAATTTTAATTAATAAAAAGTAAATCTAATGTTTTTTTAACATACAAAAAAATTTGAAAAATAATAAGTTTTAGTACTCAAATAATCATTAAAAAAATTACAAATAAAATGTAAATTAAAATTGGGCATTAATTGTTTAATTTGCATAAACCTTAAACTACTTTCATGGATTTTTTTAAACCCTTCCGAGAATCCAATTTTACAAAAGGCTTCGTCTATTTCATTGTTGGTCT
>JANXOQ010000472.1 GCA_025357775.1 Ferruginibacter sp.
TTTATTTAATTTTTAAAAAACTAAGAGTATAACTTTACCTTTTATACAACCACAAACTGGCTTCAAGCCACTTTTGGGCTACTTTAAAATATTTATTATTTAAAAAGAAATAACAAAGCCTACTAAAGGTTGGAGATAGACAGTCGTGTAACATAACTAACATTCTATTTCAATTTTTAAAAACTAAGTTTTAATATTGCATATGCACACGCTACTAGCTAATTATCTTTTTACAAAAAAAAAATGCAGCTTACCTTCTGTTGGAAGTTTGTATATCAAAAATACCTCAGCTAATTCAGTTTTTGGTGAGCGAAGCATATCTGCTCCAACCTATTCTATTGAATTTTTAGATAATGATACTGATACTGAAGCAGAACAAAACTATATCGCTTCTAATAAAAATATTAGCAAAAAAGAAGCTGCAATTGAGCTTCAATCTTTTTCAAAAAAAATAAATGCTTTAACTGTTGGGCAACATTTTGAATTTGGAGAAGTTGGTTCATTTTATAAAAGCGAAGACAATAAAATAAAATTTACTCCTAAAGAAACCCAAGCAGTATTTTTTCCAGCTATAGCAGCTCAAAGGGTTATACACCCTAATGATTCTCATAAAATGCTGGTAGGCGCAAAAGAAACCAACACAGCTACCATGACGGAGTACTACAGCGAATCGGAAACTACCAAAATAGATAAGTGGTGGGTCTGGGCCATTGTAATATTTTTATTAGCTACTATTGCAATTGTAATTTATGCAAGCCAGCATGGAGGTTTTCGATTTTTGATGCCCTAAGTATACATTTTAGTAAGTATTCAGGTTATTATTTGCATTAATTCAAATTAAGAAACACGAAATACTTAGTATTACATATTGTTGTCAGATATAATATTGGATTTTAAAACCCAGTTAGGAGTTAATAATGAATATTTCTAAGAACTAATTAACTATACTTTAGAAAACACTTACCTACCCATTTGCCAATAAAAACATATAAAATACAAATGCAGTAGAAAGTATTAATATAAAAACAGATTGTATTTTTGTGATATTACCCCTTTTTAGCATGCTAAGCAACATACCAATAGCCATTATAACTAAGCCAAGCCAAACTAAATTTATATAAGGAAAAACGTAAGCTTTTACAGTAATATATTCTATAAATTTATCTGACTCTTTAATACCAATTTTTATTTTTTGCTTTTCGGCTACACCTACAAATCGTACATATAAATTTTGAGGATATATTGTATCATCTACATTTACTATTCCAATACTATCTACAAGTATTATAGGTTTTGCATTAAAATGCAAACTATCTTTTGAGGTTATACGAATATCAGCCATTAATGCTATCTGTTCAGCACTAATTTGTGCTTTCATCTTTGTCTTATCTTTTTCTACATTGTTTAATACAAAATAACCATTGCTATAAAATGCAGTGTCACCAATAGCCATGGTTATTTCTTTAAAACTGATTGTATCTTCAGTATCAGCTTTATTTACGGCGTAAGACACGTACGTAAAAATATCTTTTAGCAAATATGATTTTGTATCAGGATTACTACTCATGCTATTATCCTTCATCATATACACATCTGGCTTAAGATTAAATTCTTCGCTAGATATTGAGCCCTCTTTTTTCTTAAAATTTAGGTTGTAATATTTTCTACCTTTTTCTTCTCCCAAAGAATCACTTAAAAAAGTAACACTATACCCACCCATCATCGTAGGTATTTCTCTAAGTAGTGTAAGATTTTCTTTTGGGTTATCCTCCTGTTTTGTCATCGGGTCTTTGCCACTTACAGGTTGTACAATTCCATTGGCGGAGCTGTTGCTTATTACTTCTTTATTGGCAGATGATATAAGCATACCAACAATCATTAGCATAAAACCTGCATGTGCAATGGGGCTTCCTGCTTTTAACAAATTACCTTTTTGTACTGTAAAAATATACATTGCATTTGCAACAAAAGAGTAAATGGTAGCAAATGCAGCTACATAAATAGCTATTAAAAAACCATTGCCATGTTTATAATAAGTAAAGGGATAAATAAAGTACATTAAAACAATAGCAATTAATGCCACAATTGTTGGTACAGCAATTTTTTTAATTAGATATTTAGCATTGGTATCTTTATATTTTAAATACTGAGTTACAGCTGTAAGTAAGCCAATAATAATTGTAACCAACATTAGTACTTTGTTATAACCAAATTCTACATCTTCTGGAGGTGCTATTTTTGTATTAAAAATTTTATTAAAAACAGGTACAGAAGTTTTAGCAATAATAAAAATTGCACTTAAAAATAAAACCAGCGATCCAATAAACATCCAAAACTCTCTTGAATTTGTACTTTCTTCTTTGTGTATAGTTGGTATTTTTTTATAATTTTTAATTAATAAAAATATTGAGGGTATAGCAAACATTAATAAATAAGTAAGTATAAGTAAGTTCATATACTTAAACTCAAAGAGCCTACCAAATAATGTAAAAGCAAACCCATCACCCGTTTCAGTAAATGCATGTACAGATGTATCGCCAAGTATACCTGTACGAGTAAGAAATGTTGCATATAAAATAAATAGAAACGTAAGTATTGAAAATATATAACTAGCCCTTAGGGAATGCCCTGTAGCTTTATAAATTACCATAGTATGTATACCTGCTATTAGCAATAACCATGGTACCAATGCAGCATTTTCTACAGGGTCCCAGGCCCAATACCCACCAAAGTTAAGTGACTCATAAGCCCACTTACCACCCATCATAATACCTACGCCTAATACACATGCACACATAAGTGCCCATGGCAGCGCAGGTTTTACCCAGTCTCCAAATCGTTTAGTTTGTATGCCTGCGTAAGCGTAAGCAAAGGGGATAATAGTAGACGCAAAACCTAAAAACAAAATTGGTGGGTGTATAACCATCCAATAATTTCTAAGTAGTACATTTAGCCCTACTCCATCTTTTATAAATTCTAAATAATTTGATCTTGCAAAAATAGGAGCTTGTATTTCGTTTCTTGTTAGTGTAAAAGGGCTGTTACCTATTTTAATATTGCCTATGTAAATACCCAATACCATCATCAATAAAAAAAATTGTGCAAAACTAATAACGGTCATTACTGGCGCTTCCCATTCTTTACTTTTTTTGATTAAAATTATACCAAGTATACCATGCCAAATCGTCCACAATAAGAAACTACCCTCTTGGCCTTCCCATATACATGCTAATAAATACTTATACTCAAGCTCTAGCGAGGCATGTTTATATGCATACATATACTCAAAATAATGATGGGAGCATATATACATTATTGTTGCAAATACAACAAATACACTAATTAATTGCAATATAAAAGCTGTACGTGCTGTGTTGAGCCAATTTTTTTTATCAATAAAATTAGTACTGTAAGAGGCTTTAAAATAAGATATAGTAGCTATTAGTGCAACTACAAAAGAAAAAAGTATAAAAAAATAACCTAGTTGCCCTGGCAATAAATGTTCACCTTCAAATTTCATTTTCACGTATTTGTTTCATCAATATTAATTTTGAAAATAAGCTATATATGCTTCAAGCACTTTTTTACTTGTAAGCGAAAAGATGCTTTTAATTTAGTTCTCAAACTTTATATATTTTGTTTATTAGAAGTTTAGAAAATGCTTCAAAATTTTTTTAGCAAATTCAAATTTAAAAAGCTTGAACCTGAAATTTTTAACCACCGACTTGCTCATTCACATTCTTTTGCATTTGCTTTTCATCATCTTTGTATTTGCTTGGGCATTTTAATAAAATATCACTACACTCAAAATGGCCATCTTGCATTTTCCCCTTCATTACAAGTCTTTCACTTTTTTCTAAATCAGCTGGTTTACTATTATGGTATATAACTTTTGTTTGTGCACCAAGGCTATCTACTGCAAAAAAAGTAAGATAGTTTGGGTTTTTTATTGCATCGTACTCTAATGGCTGGTTTTTATCCATTTTAGCAATAATATGTACAAATTTTCCTTGTTTACTTTTTGCAGAGGTAATACTATCATAGGTAGATACATCAATACCTATGGAAAGCAAACCAGCAATGAGTGCTGCAATACCTACGAGTAAAATAATATGTGTTCTTTTCATGTGAAATTTACTAAAATACAAAGTTAACAAAAATGCTTAAGTACTTGCAGTATCATTAACCAATTACTCAAAGAAAATTAGTGTACAATTATGTAAAATTGATTGATTACTATTATTGACATTTTTTTAATAATGTGATGGCTTCAAGTTTAATTTTTTCATCATCAGCAGTTACATTTTTTAATGTAAGCAAAGTATTTAGCTGAAATATTGCTTTTGCTTTTTCTCCATTGCGCTTGTAAGCTTTAGCAAGTTCTAAATAATTTAATGAAAAAGTATTGCTTAAAGTTTTCGCCTTTTCATAACAAGTTATTGAAGTGGCTAACGAAGAAGCCGGTAATGCTCCGTAAAATAATTTAGCAGCTCCTCTTTCAAAAGCAGAAAGATTACTTACTTCATAATGCCACTTTCCTAAAATATGCCATGCTCTAAAGTTATTTGAATTAGCAGCTATTGCATTTTCAGCATACATTTTTAATTCTTTAACGTAAGAAATTTTTTCTTTTCCACTTTTTAATAAAATAATTCTGCCATATGCTATTGCCATTGCTACATTAGCTACATCTGTTTCTGGGTGTAGTTTATAAGCTGTGTTAGCATAAATAAGTGATACAGCAAAATATTCATCTCTTATTTTTGTATTGGTTTCTCTATTACCAATATTACTACATATTTCGGCGGCTTGTGTTAGGGCATGTATGTTAGTAGGTTGAAGTTTTAATGCTTCTTTAAATTTTAAAAAAGCAGCTTTTTCATCTGGCACAAGTACTAGCCTATCTCCTTCTTTGAGTATAGCATTTACATCTTGTGCAAAAGTAGGTATGTGTACTAAATATGATAACAACAGTAAACATAAAAATTTCATTATGCAAAAGATTTTAAATAGGAAATACCTACAGACCCAGTAAAATTAACTATTGGAGGATTTAATTTTTGTATAGAAATGTTAATTGTTTTAATTCTATTATCAGCTTTATATATATCTTCTATTATATTTTGTGCTAAAGTTTCCAGTAATTTTTCTGGTATAGAAAATCTATTTTTTACTAAATCAAATATATCTACATAATTAATGGTTTCATCTAAAGATAAAATATCATTATCACTAAAAAAATCAATTGCGATATTCACTTCAAACTCACCGCCAATTATAGCTTCTTCAGTATGCACACCATGGTACGCATAAAATATTAATTTATTTAAATGTATAGTGTACATATTAGTGCAATCCTTTTTCGCTAAGGTAACGCTCTGCATCTAATGCTGCCATACACCCACTACCAGCGGCAGTTACAGCCTGACGATATATTTTATCTTGCACATCGCCTGAGGCAAATACCCCTTCAATATTTGTTTTAGATGTACCAGCTGTTGTTATCAAATATCCTGCATCGTCCATATCTAACCAACCTTTAAAAACATCGCTGTTTGGTTTATGACCAATTGCTACAAAAAAGGCACTAACAGGTATTTCTATTTTTTCGTTTGTTTGGTTATTTAAAATTCTAACAGCTTCTACTTTTTTATCTCCTAAAATTTCGTCTGTTTCACTATTCCAATATACTTTTATATTAGCAGTTGCAAGCACTCTATCTTGCATTATTTTACTTGCACGCATTTCGCCCTTACGTACAATCATATGTACGGTACTACATATTTTTGATAAATACAATGCTTCCTCAGCTGCTGTATCTCCAGCACCTACAATGGCAGCTTCTTTTCCTTTAAAGAAAAAACCATCGCACACAGCACAAGCACTCACACCATATCCGTTTAGCCTTTGTTCACTTTCTATGCCCAACCATTTTGCAGATGCACCAGTACTTATTATTACAGAATCTGCATGTATCCACTTTTCATCATCTATTTCCACACGCAATGGTCTTGTAGAAAAATCTACTTTGGTGGCAAGCCCATAGCGAATATCAGTACCCATTCTTTTAGCTTGTTTTTCAAAATGCTCCATCATTTCTGGTCCTTGTATTCCTTCTGGATAACCAGGATAATTTTCTACCTCTGTAGTAATAGTTAACTGTCCACCTGGCTGTATACCTTGATAAAGCAACGGTTTCATATTAGCTCGTGCAGCATAAATAGCAGCAGTATAGCCTGCTGGTCCTGAACCAATTATAAAACAACTTACCTTTTCTGTTATTGTATTTTCCATATTCAATATACTTTTATAAACTCGTTTTACATCCCTTTTTTTTAATACTTTTTTGCTAAAAATTATTGTACAATTAGCGTTTTTGTTTTTACAGAGTAACCACAAAATGCGCCAAGTGCTCCATTAGAAACATTGCCTAATACTTTATTTGGTTGTGCAAAAGGATTACCAATACTTTGAAAAGCAAATTGCCAAGTATTCCAAAAATTATAAGTAGTTCGGGAAATATTACACCACTTTAAAGTTATTGTATCACCTACTTTTAATAGATTGCTATCTCTAGCTGGTTTATTATTTCTATCAATACCCAAAGGTATTTGTGAGTTAAAAGAGGTACCATCTATTACTTGGTCGTCAAAAACTGAATTTTCTCCTGCCAAGAAAGACTCACTATTTTTTTTGGTAAAATATCTACCGGAGTTACCAAGCCCAGTTGGATCTGTAGCTCTAAAATACAAAAGTCTTTTTGTTAAATCTGTATTAAATGGTACTGGTTTTACCCATATAGAGTCAAGTTTTAAAGCATTTGTTGGTATAAATGTATTAGCAGAATATTCTTTTCCTTCAGAAATTATTTTTAAATTATATCCATTATTTATTTGGCCAACAAAAGATGTTGAAGGGCTAAGAAAATCGTTGCTGTAAAAATAGGCTGTATACCCAGGTGCAAGGGCTAATGGATACTCTCTTAGTTTATGTGTTAGTGTACCATTGCTTACATAAACATCTGCATTACGTACAAATGTATTGGCTAATATTTGTGCATTAATGGTACTAAATACATTTAAACTTTTTGTAAGTACAACTATTGGTGGCATACTATCCTCAATTTGCGCATCCACTACTAGTACTGTTTCAGCCGATTTTAAATTTAAGTCTACATCTTTTTCGCATGAAATGAGAAAAAAAAGAGCCAATGCCAACAAACAATATTTCATACACAATTAATTAATTACTAAATATCCGCAAAATTAAGTTAATTAGTTTTATGAATTTGTCGTTAACATCTTCATCTTTAAACTATATTCTTGTACAAAAAATAACAAAGTTTAGGGTTTTGCCTTTAGTGTCAATTTTTTTTAGAATTTAATATTTTATTTTTAAAATAATATATCAAAAAAAAGTCCTTCTAAAATTTAGAAGGACTTTTACATTTTTTTATGTTAGGTATTAACCTAAATAAGCCTTTAAAGCACCGCTGTATCTAGCTTTTTGCAAACGCTTAATTGCTCTTTCTTTAATTTGGCGTATACGTTCTTTTGTTAAATCATATTTATGTCCAATTTGCTCAATCGTTACTCCGTTTTCACCATCTAAGCCAAAATACGCATTTACAATTTCTGCTTCCCTTGGGCTTAAGGATTTTAGTACACGACGTATTTCACTTTTCAATGAGTCATGCATTACATCTTCATCCGTTTCGCTACTACCTTTTAACAAATCTCCCATTGCCACATCTTCTGCTTCGTGTACTGGTGCATCAAGAGAGGTATGACGGGTATTACTTTGAAAAATATTATTAATTTCTGTTTCACTCATTTCTAGCAATTCTGCCAATTCTTCAGTAGAAGGCTCACGTTCATGCTCTTGTTCAAAAGCCATGTAAGCTTTATTTGCTTTGTTATATGTACCAATTTTATTTTGAGGCAAACGCACCAAACGTCCTTGTTCTGCTAAAGCTTGCAATATAGACTGGCGTATCCACCAAACAGCGTAAGATATAAATTTGAAACCTTTTGTTTCATCAAAACGTTGTGCAGCTTTTATTAATCCAAGGTTTCCTTCGTTTATTAAATCTGATAATGAGAGCCCTTGGTGCTGATATTGTTTTGCCACCGAAACCACAAAACGTAAATTTGCTTGTACCAACTTATCCAATGCACGTTGGTCATCCATTTTTATCTTTTGAGCAAGAATTGTTTCCTCCTCAGGTGTTATCATAGATATTTTAGAAATTTCTTGCAGATATTTTTCTACCGCTTGGGAATCTCGGTTGGTTATCTGGGTTGCAATTTTTAACTGCCTCATTTTATATAATTATGTTGAAAAAGGTACGCTTTTTTATTATGCGAACGCAAAGTTACGTTTTATAGCTTGTTATACAACAAAATTGATAAGAAAAAGTTTTGCGCTTTGGATAAATATTACTATACAATAACCGTGCTAGCATAAAAATATTTACTAAAATTTCTTACTTATAATATTAATAAATAT
This sequence comes from Ferruginibacter sp., assembly GCA_025357775.1. Taxonomy (GTDB): domain Bacteria; phylum Bacteroidota; class Bacteroidia; order Chitinophagales; family Chitinophagaceae; genus Ferruginibacter. Next base: position 8,509 of record JANXOQ010000472.1, read on the forward strand.
CTAAAAACCATACCTACACTATATTATATCAAAAATTATTTTTTGTTTAAAAATTAGTGTTGTCCGAGATAAATTAAA